>CAXGOF010000124.1:0-5546 GCA_964011335.1 uncultured bacterium | reverse complement strand
AAGTCATTGGTGGTGGGAGTGTCCGAAACTTGGCCGTAAAAGTCAGACCCCCAAGACACTAAGCCGCCGCTAGGGGCATCCTGCACCGTAATCGGCACCATGTTAGTCA
The DNA here is from genome assembly GCA_964011335.1 of uncultured bacterium. Lineage (GTDB taxonomy): Bacteria > Planctomycetota > UBA1135 > UBA1135 > UBA1135 > JAPKEZ01. The sequence goes on along the minus strand of CAXGOF010000124.1, from coordinate 5,437 downwards.
CTGTGAACGGGGTGCTTGACCGCACATCTAGTTGTATTCCTTGAAACCAAAGCTGGCGTCCAGCTAGGACATTTTCAGGGACTGAATAAGACCTAGTGTTATATGAAAAACCAAGCGCATCTACTGTCGCAAACGGGAGCCTCTGGATAGGCGGAGTCAGGTCAATGACAACGCCCAGCTGGGTGCTAAATGGGCCAGAGCCTTGCGTCGATATCATTAATATCGAATGGGCGCCTGGGGTGCCGTTTTGAATCTCAAAAGTAGCTTGGCCGCGTTCAAGAATCGGATCTACTTGCAGTGTTTGCGCTTCGGCATATACTGTTGCAAAAAAGAATGTGAGGAAAGAAAAGAGGAGATGCTTCATTAGGATGTTGGGGGGACGGGGACTTTATTACGCCTTTCTTACTATACAAAATCCTATAAAGCCCTGCTTTTACAAATGCAGGCGCTTTGCAGCCCAAGATGGGGCTGGCAACTCAATCTTCACCGTTTCACCCTTCGTCGGGTGAGGGAAGCTTAAGCTCGCCGCATGCAACCCTATCGCTTTGTCGGCCATAGGCGCGCGCGCTCCATACTTCAGGTCGCCTAGTAGCGGCATGCCATTAGTGGCGCACGCGACCCGCAGTTGATGCGAGCGACCGGTGAGCGGCCATAAGTGCAACAGCGTGCCTTTGTCATCACTATGCACCACCCTATATTCGGTACGCGCCTCTTTGGCGCCATCACACCTATTCACGCTCACCCTATTTTTTTGACGGTCTTTATAAAGCCACTGCGTCCATTCGCCATCTTCCCCTATCTTCGAAGGAGCTTTATTTCCACTTACCGCCACATACATTTTTTCTACTTTGTTTTCTTGCCAGGACTTAGTCAGCCGCGCCGCGGCTTTAGAGGTGCGAGCAAAAACCACCACTCCCGACACTGGTCGGTCGAGGCGATGCACTACCCCTAAAAAAACCGCGCCGGGTTTTTTATATTTTTCTTTGACCCACTGCTTAGAGAAATCAAGTAACGACAAGTCGCCAGAGTCGTCGGGCACCATTGGCATGCACGCTGGTTTTTCTACAACCAGCACATGGTTGTCATCGTAAAGTACATTTAGCTTCATCGTGAATAACGTGCGCAGAAACCACACGGTAAGCGGCGGTCGCTATCTTTTTGTGGTAACCATAATTCGCCTGACTCTACTTGGCCGTCGCCGAAATCGCGCAACATGTTTTCAAAAGCTAAGGGTGAATAACCAATTGCATAAGTGGAAATAACTGCAAAACTATTTTTTGTAGGCGCAAGTAATTGGCGACACGCGTCAAGCAGCGGCGCAATATGTTCTTCAAATTGCCACTTCTCACCCTTGGGGCCACGCCCATAATGCGGAGGGTCTAACAAAATACCGTGGTATTTGTTCCCGCGGCGCACTTCGCGTTGGGCGAATTTAAGGCAATCGTCAAACATCCAGCGAACGCTCTTCTCGCTCAAGCCCGATTGCGCAGCATTTTGCGCAGCCCAATCAAGAGATGGTCGTGCGGCATCGACATGGGTCACTTGCCATCCGTCTTGCGCCGCTAAAACCGAGGCCGCGCCGGTGTAGGCAAACATGTTTAATAATTTAGGCTTACTGATATCGCGCATTTTGTGGCGCTGGTCGGACACCCATTCCCAGTTGCTTGCCTGCTCTGGGAACAGCCCTACGTGCTTAAATGGCGTCGGCGATATCCTTAATGACGCACTATTTACCTTGATATCCCATGATTTGGGAGCGTTATCTGCCGTAACCCAGCTGCCGCCGCGGTCGGATTCGCGCACGAATTTATAGTCGGCGGCCTCCCAAACCTTTGATCCAAGCGTTGGGCGCCATAACGCCTGCGGATCAGGACGACGTAATACGTAGTCGCCGAAGCGCTCGAGCTTTTCGCTGTCGCCGCTGTCAAGAAGCTGATATGAGTCAAATGCAGGGTGGTTGAAGTTTGACATTTAGTAAAGGATAGCATGTTTCTTTCTTTTGATTTTTACGTTAGCATTTACAGGCTATCTTCTAGCAAACCCCGTCCAATGACTTCCATCTTCATTGCCAAAGAATCTCGCTCCGGTGAACATCGTGTTGCCGCTACGCCTGAGACTGCCGCGCGCTATATCAAGCTTGGTTTTTCTGTTATCGTTGAGCAAGGCGCCGGTGATGGCGCGTGTTTCAGTGACGAGCAGTACCAAGATGCTGGCGCTTCCCTTTCTAGTGACTTCGCCAGTGGCTGTGCTGCGGCCAACCTTGTTTTAAAGGTAGCCCCCGCAACCAGCGATGAAGCACTGCACTTAACCAGCGCCCATGTGGTCGTTTCGTTCTTGCAGCTCGATCTGCATGGCGATGACGCGAGTGCTGTTCTCGCTAAAAACGCAAAAATCTTCGCCATGGAAAAGGTGCCACGCACCACCCTCGCGCAGAAGATGGACGCCCTCTCCTCCCAAGCCAATATTGCTGGTTACAAAGCCGTGTTGATCGGCGCCTGCGAGCTAGGCAAATACTTCCCGCTGTTGATGACGGCTGCGGGGACGGTTAAGCCGGCGCGCGTTGTAATCTTCGGCGTCGGTGTTGCTGGCCTACAAGCAATTGCTACCGCCAAACGTCTTGGCGCAGTAGTTGAGGCAACAGACATTCGCCCTGAAGTTAAAGAGCAAGTTGAATCGCTTGGGGCTAAATTCATCGACGTCGAAAAAGATGAAGGCGATGATGGCGAAGCATCCGTTTATGCTTCGGAGGCCTCTGACGAATACAAAGAACGTCAAGCTGCGGCAGTGGCCGCAAGTGTGGCGAATGCCGATGTGGTTATTACTACTGCGCAAATTCCAGGACGAGCTGCGCCGGTGTTAATCCCGGCGGCGATGGTTGCCACAATGAAAGCCGGTGCGGTGATTGTTGACTTGGCTGCCGAACAAGGCGGCAACTGTGAATTAACGGCTGCTAATGAAATCACTAGCCATAATGGCGTGATCATAGTGGGCACTACCAACCTGCCATCAACGATGGCGACAAATGCTTCAGAGCTTTATGCGCGCAACGTGTTAAGTGTAGCTGAGCATATTTTTGAATTCCCTGAAGAGGGTCCCCCGTCTCTCAATCTCGACGCTGATGATGAAATCGTTAGCGCCTCAATCGTTTCATCAGTGTCATGATTTTTTTGCTAATGCTTTTTGTGTTCATGCTTGCCATTGTGGTGGGCAATGAATTAATTTCTAAGGTTCCGCCGACATTGCATACTCCACTGATGTCAGGAGCGAACGCTATTTCTGGTATCACGATCGTCGGTGCTTTAATGGGCGCGCAATATGTAGCCGAAGGCGAAACAACTAAACAAATTTTAGCTGTTGCAGCAATTGCTTTAGCTATGGTCAATGTTATTGGTGGCTTTATGGTTACCGATCGCATGTTAGCAATGTTTGCTACCAAGAAGAAAGGAGGTAAAAAATAATGGATGAGACCTTCACCCCTGCAGGATTGTTGTACTTAGTTGCAACGGCATTCTTTATCCTTGGCATTAAACGTTTGTCAAAAGTTAAAACCGCGCGTTCTGGCAATCAGCTGTCCGCGATTGGCATGTTAATTGCGATTATTGTTACTTTTGCTTTTCCTGAAGGCGAGGGCGTGCATCTAGATTTAAAGACCATGTTGATTGGCATCGCTATAGGCGGCGGATTGGGCGCAATTATGGCCAAACGCGTCGAAATGACAGGGATGCCCGAATTGGTTGCTTTGCTTAACGGCTTCGGTGGACTGGCCTCAACGATGGTTGCCTTCACTGACTTTTATGGCCTGGGCGCCGACGGGACCGGGACCTTGCTTGGTGCAGGCGTCTGGGGCGTTGCGATTATCTTGTCGATTTTCATCGGTACTGTTACTTTCACCGGTTCGTTAATGGCTATGGGTAAATTATCGGGCAAGCTTTCTGGCAACCCTATTGTTTTGCCGGGCCGACACCTGCTTACTGCTGTTTTGCTAATTGGCGGACTCGGCGTTGCGGGTTACGGATTATTCACTGGGAATTTTGATGCTGAACAAGGCATCTACATTCTGATTGCCTGCTCTGCCATCTTCGGCGTTGTCTCGGTGCTCCCTATTGGCGGAGCCGACATGCCGGTGGTGGTGTCACTACTTAACTCATACTCAGGGATCGCGGCGTCGATGGCTGGTTTCGTTATTGGCAACTCCTTGTTGATTGTGGCGGGCGCGCTAGTTGGCGCATCCGGATTAATTCTGACCATGGTTATGTGTAAAGCAATGAACCGTTCGCTTGGCAATGTCTTAATCGGCGGTTTCGGTGGTGGCGACGGAGAGATTGATAATAGCGAATATACTTCTGTGAAATCTGCTGGTCCGGAAGAAGCGGCAATGATTCTTGAATCAGCTACTTCGGTAATTTTTATTCCGGGTTACGGGATGGCGGTCGCTCAAGCACAACACGTAGTTAAAGAGCTCGGGCTTGAGCTAGAAAAAAATGGCTGCAAAGTATGTTATGCAATCCATCCTGTTGCGGGGCGCATGCCTGGTCACATGAATGTTTTGCTCGCCGAATCTGACGTTGACTATGAACAGCTCTACGAGCTTGAGCGCATCAATGGAGAATTTAAGACAACCGACGTAACGATAATTGTCGGAGCTAACGATGTGGTAAATCCAGAGGCCATCGAAAATCCGCAAAGCCCGATTGCTGGCATGCCAATTTTAAATGCACACGAATCGGGCACGGTGCTGATGATTAAGCGCTCCCTTTCTCCTGGTTATGCTGGCATTAAAAACCCACTATTCGAAAGGGACAACACATACATGTGCTTCGGCGATGGCAAGGCGTTCATTGAAGACGTTATTGTTGAACTCAAGGATGCGTAAGCTAAGTACAATATTCGCAATGAAATACCTGCTGCCCTCTTTCCTTTTACTTGGGTCTTGTGCACTCCCTGAATTCCTGGTCAGCAACGAAACTACTGCTCAAAACATAATGGTCCAGCCTCTCCCTATCGTTAATTTCGCCGTACTCAGTGACAACGTTGCTGGTGGTGGTGTACTTCCTGTCGATGTCGTAAGCACTCTAGTTGGCCTCGGGTACTCGACAATCATCAACCTTCAGCACGCTGAAGAGGATGGTGTCGCCGCCGAAGGAGAGGCCGTCATCGCTGCTGGCCTTGAATATCTACCCCTGCCAATGGGCGGCCTAGATTTCACCCGCGAACAGGCTGTTGCGGTAGCCGACGCTATCAATAACGCCAAAGGCACGGTTCTCATTCACTGCCGCTCTGGCGCGCGCGTCACTGCCGTTTGGGCTTTAGCCGAAGCTATTGACAAAAGCTTAGGCGCTGAATCCGCTGCTGATATAGCAAGAAACCATGGATGCCGGGAAATCCCAGAATCCATGGTTCAGCGTGTGGTTGAATTGCTCGACGCTAATTAGAAGTC
>CAXGOF010000123.1:0-5552 GCA_964011335.1 uncultured bacterium | reverse complement strand
ATTTATTGGCGTTGTTTCTGGGTACCGACGAACTTAGTGACTGGAAGTCACAAGTGGAAAAGGGCGGCGATAGCGCACCTGGGTACGGACACCTAAAGGTGCGTCTTAAAGATGCTATCGAAGAGCACTTTGCTGAAGCGCGTGAGAAGCGTTTAGAGCTACTGGCTACGCCATCAGTTGTTGACGAGATCCTTGCGGCGGGCGCTGCCAAAGCAAGAGCCCGGGCACAAGAAGTTCGTGACCGGGCTTTACATGCTTGCGGATTGCGCTAGTTAATTACTAACTTAGGTCTATTTTTACCAGGGTGGTATGATTCCCAAATAGAGTTTCTCGTATATTTTGATCCTTTTTTAAACATATTAATAATTACTTAGCAGGACGCGCATCGTCTAGCCACTCCGCCATAAACATATTGGTATCGCCGCGCTTGCTGGCATTACGGTTGCTTGAGAAAATCAAGTTGCGCCCATCGTGGCTAAACATTGGGAAGCCATCGAATGACGGACAGAATGTGACGCGGTGGTTGTCGCTGCCGTCGGCATTGACCATGAACAAATCAAAGTCACGACCGGTCTCGCTTTCTTGATTTGAGCAATAGATGATACGTTCGCCATCCGGATGCCAGTAGGGACCAAAGTTTGCTGCCTCGTTATGTGTCACCTGGAATTTGTTCGAGCCATCGACATTCATAGTACGGATTTGCAGGTTCATGGGCTCAATAGAGTCACGCGCGAGTAAGTCGCGGTAGTGTTTCGCTTCTGCTTCCGTCTCGGGGTAATAGGAGCGATAAACAATCTTTTGTGAGTCCGCGCTAAAGAAAGGTCCGCCATCGTAGCCTAGTTCATCCGTTAGCTGCGTTAGGTTCGATCCGTCAGTATCCATGATGAATATTTCGAGGTCGCCGGAGCGACGCGAGGTAAAAACGATATGCTTGCCATCAGGAGAAACCACAGCTTCGGCATCGTAACCATCGTGTGGTACGAGTGGGGTGAGCTCCCATGAATCTAGATCGCGCACATATAAATCGAATTGCGGGTAGATTTTCCAGACGTAACCCTTTGAGCGATCAGCCGGTGGTAAACAATCTTCAGCGAAACCATGCGTGGAAGCAAAAATGATTTTGTCATCGCCGCCCATAAAGTAGGAGCATGTCGTACGACCAGTACCCGTTGAAACCATGCGCCGCGCGCCACTCAATAAATCGAGTTCATAGATTTGGTCACAGGCGCGGTCACCGAATGTTGCTTGATAGGTAATGCGTGTGCCGCCCCAAGAGAAATACCCTTCGGCATTTTCGCCATCTGTAGACAGACGGCGAATCGTGCCAAAATAATACTCGCCGTCGTAACGTAAATCTTCGCGAGCTGGCAAAGCAAACTCTTGTTTCGCCGACAACGGTTGAGGCACAGCCACTGGTGGCTCAGAAGCGCTTGGCTGTTGAAGAAGGGTAGAGAGGAGCAGGGTTGAAATCATTTCTTTTTTAGTGGGACGGGATCAAATCCGCCTTTGCAGAATGGATGGCATCGGAGAATTCTCCATGTCATAAGGAAAAAGCCCTTGAATGCCCCATGTATTTTAAATGCTTCGAGTCCGTAATGCGAACATGTAGGTTCGAATCTACATTTGGATGGGCCAAGCATAGGACTAAGGAATTTACGGTAGGCGCGAATCGGCAGGGCGAAGATGTAAGCGAGCATCAATCCTTTGAAAGCTGAGTCACGACCTTGGCGCACAGCTCGACGAGTTCCTGTTCAATGATTGGCGTGCGATAGCTGAGGTCGTTGCGAGTAGGTATTAATATCAGATCAAGCGCAGGCAAAGACTGTCGCTGTAAGCGAAATGCTGTGCGCAAAACCCGACGCACACGATTGCGCTTAACCGCCGACTTTTCGAATTTCGTGCTAACGGAAAGCCCCATGCGCGCTCCAAGGTCTTGCGGACTTTTCGTAGCCACAATGCGCAGATACTTCCCACGAATGCGTACGCCATTAGCGTAAACACAGGAGTACTCGCTCTTGCTGCGTAACTGCACGTTACGCGGCAAGCATAAACTGGAGTCGAAGGAAGTCATGTGTCACCATTTTAGCGCCCTAGAGCCTTTTTACTTGGGTTTTACGGTAGTCGAGGGTAAGATATCCACTTATGAGCACTACAATTGATTCAAAATCCGTCCATAATAGCTTAGCTAAGTGGATTCTTGTCGATGGCTACGATTTGGTCCTCGATCTTGGCAAATCATCAGGCGCAATATTGCATGATGGTCGCAGTGGTAAAGACTTTTTAGACTTCTTCGGCTGTTTCGGCTCAACTCCACTCGGCTGGAACCACCCCGCACTCACCGATAAAACTTGGCTAGAGTCGGTCCACGGTGTAGTTGCTAATCGCCCAGCAAACTCTGACTTGTACACGGTCGAAATGGCTCGTTATGTAGAGGCTATGGGCGAGATTGCAGTCCCTGAGGGTTATAAGCACATGTTCTTCGTAGAAGGTGGTGCTTTGGCTGTCGAGAACGCTCTTAAGGTGGCTTTTGACTGGAAGGTGCGTCGTAATCGCGCCAAAGGCATTGACGCGGACGTCGGTACTAAGATTCTGCACTTCGAAAAGGCGTTCCATGGTCGCTCTGGCTACACCTTGTCGTTGACGAACACCATACCTGACAAGGTTGATTATTTCCCGAAGTTTGACTGGCCACGCATCAGTGCGCCGTGCTTGAAGTTTCCGATGACGGATTCCGAAATGGTTGCCCACGTCGCTGAGGAAGACGCCTGTTTCGCTGCTATCGATGGCGCGTTTGCTCAGCATGGCGATGATATTGCCGCTATTTTGATAGAGACTATTCAGTGTGAGGGTGGTGATCGTCACTTCCGCCCAGAATTCTTGCAAGGTTTGCAAGCGCGTTGTGAGAAATACGATTGCCTGTTCTTGTGTGACGAAGTTCAAACCGGTTACTTTGGCTCCGGTAAGCCTTGGGCTTTCCAACACTACGGTATTACACCAGATATTTTCAGCTTTGGTAAGAAGTCACAGCAGTGTGGCATCATGGCTGGTCCACGCATCGATGAGGTCCCGAATAACTGCTTTGAAATGTCAAGTCGTATCAACTCTACATGGGGTGGTAACTTGGTTGACATGGTTCGCGCAACAAAAATTCTTGAAACAATCAAGGGTGATTCGCTCTGTGACAACGCTGCTAACCAGGGCGATAAGTGGTTGACAGAAATGACGCAAATGGCTGCAAGCTTTGACATGATTGACAATGTTCGAGGCAAAGGCTTGATCATGGCATTCGACACTCCAAACCCTGAGACACGCGATAAGGTTCTTGGCGCTATGTTCGAAAATGGTATGATCGGTCTCAGTTCAGGTGAACGCACTGTGCGTTTCCGTCCGCATCTTGCGATAACGAACGACGACGTTTCTAGGGCCCTCGAAATTACCGAAGTCTCTCTAAAAACTCTATAAGCCTAAACGCTTTTCTAGCTTACGCGCAAATTCTGCAATTTCAGTGCAGGTTTGCGCGTCTTTCATTTTACGCAAGATTTCGCGCGCATCACTCAGGCGTCCACCCTCGATATGTTGCAGCGCTTTTTCGAGTTTGCGCATGTTTGATTTGGCAGTGCGGTAAAGACTGCTGCGCTCAAGCTTACGCTTTCGTGGTGCGCCTAAGTCGTCAGCTATTGCGGTGCCCGCAAACTCTTCGACTAGAGTTGTGAGAAGTTGTTGTGCTTGCAGAGGATAACCATTGTCAATGAGTTGTGCGGCGCGGTCAGGTAAAGAGGCGCCCTCAGCTTCAACTTTATCGACCAATAGGTGGGCTTTGCGTACCAATGGAGAGTAATCGGCGTCTAACTCAGCTAATGGCATGATGGCCTCGAGAGCCGCCGCCCATTCTCCTTGCTTAAAGAATGCTTCGGCCTTCACTAGGCCAGTTGCGAACTTTAAGATTTCTCGCATTTTGCGATCAGCAATCAACTCTTCGATAATCGTATCGACCGGAGTAAGAACGGGGGCCTCTGGGTCCCATCCACGCGTGAGTGGCAGATTAGGGTCACCCTCCCAGTAAACTTTTCCGTCGACATCTAAAACTAAAATGCGCGGGATGTCTAGGCCGCCATTACCGATGTTATATGCTGGGTAAATTTTGTATTGCGTGTCGTAATACAAGGAGATGTCATGAAGGGGATGCTCCGCCACCCAATCTAGTACCTGCTGCGCAGTGTGCGGCTGATTAGTACAAACACAAATTAATTTGAGTCCATACTTCCGGTATTTTTCTGCCAGCATCGAATAGTAAGCTGCCGTCGGAATAATTTCGTCTTGATGAGCAGTCCAAAACGCAATGACGGTAATAGCGCCTTGACAATCCTTGAGGTCAATAGCCTCGCCTTGAATCCAGTCACCTTCGAATGCATTGATATTCGGTGGAACTAAGCCTTGGAAAACGCCAGGTGCGCGTGATTCCGGATCCGAGAGGCGTTTCTCTAGTGTAAGTTGCCGTTCAATACGCGCGGCAGGGTCATGAGCATCACGGCGCAGCATGCGAATATGACGATAGGCGCCATTACCGGTAGTGGTGAACAAGCCAAAGGATCCACGTACAGCATCGCGCGACATTTTCACAGTGCGCAAGTATTTGTCATCAAAGTAAATGTCGACCAAAGCCTTAGGCCCGGCTTGGGTGACAACATCGATACGTAACTTATGCCAAGTATTGCCGAGTTCTATGTTGTCTTTATCACGCGGTATCCATGCGCCACCCACTTGTGTTTTGACTTCGAGCGAACCTTTACGGTGTAGCATCACGACCTGAGTGTTTTTGGAGTCTTTGTAGCCGAAACAAAGACCGAGCATACCCGGATCTAAATTGCTAAACTTGATCTCAGCTTCAAGCGAAAAGTCAGAACTAATGGAAGTGTCGTAAATCAAAGCCTGCGTTTGTAAATCGCCGCCAGTCATCGCAATCGTCTCATCATTTACAATCGCTGCTTCAATCATCTTGCCATAGGCTCGATAATATTTCTTCTCGCCCTGACTGCGCCAACCATTGAGACTCATCTCGTTGTATGCAACCTTCCAGCGTGCAAGGCTGATGCCCGTTTCTACCGCGATTTTCGTGTAGAAGGCCATGGCGTCCGGCATGGACCACGAAGCGGACATGCGCCTAGTGATTTCCATTGCCATGCGGTACATTTTCTGGTCATAGTATTTATGCGCTAGCTCCAGTCCTTGTTCCTCTAATTCAAGTTGCAGCTTTTTGTGCTTCTTAAACATGGGGTCCAGTTCTTGCATCATAAGTAGAGCTTTCTCTAGGCGTGGGTCATCGTCGATTCCACGTAGTGCAACTTCGTTGGCGAATTTCGCGTACATTGCGGCGGCGCGATCTTCGAGTTCTAGTTCGAGCAGTAACTGTGCTAGCTCCCACTGTGCTTCAATGTTGTCAGGTGCGTAAAGTATCGCCTCCTCGAGAAGTTCAAGGGCCAAATCAGATTCGCCGCGCTCGAGCGCTTTATCCGCAAATGCGAGCAAGTCATCTTCAGGAGACTCTTTGCCGA
>CAXGOF010000122.1:0-5621 GCA_964011335.1 uncultured bacterium | reverse complement strand
ATAAATAATGGTAAAGCCGGGTCGCCGTAGGGGCGTAATGGGGCCCACTCAAGGCCGATCACAAAGGTCTGCCGCATGATGAAAATATAAAGCAACGCTGGCAGGGACATGCATAGAATCGCTGCAGTGTTCAGATTCCGCGAAAGTCGCTTGCGACCATGTGTGCTCACCGCCAGCAGGAATGCGCCGATGAAAATAATGAAAAAGGACGGTGCGGCGATTGCTAAAGAACGCAGTCCGCGTTGCCACAAAATGTTGCTGATGGGTCGCGAGTTACGGTCGTTGCCGAAGTCAAACGACAGCAAAGAAAGCAAAGAGCTGAGAAAACGCTGTGGGGGCGAAACCGGATGGAGGACAGCCGCGTTGTAGGGTTGTCCAGAGTTCAGGATGACTTTGTTACCGAAATAGACTAAGGCAATTTTATCGCTGCTTGTCATGGCGAAGTCGTCGTTAACGGTGGCCGTAATAAGTGGGTTATTGTTGAGGTCTGCAACTAACTCACCGAGGGTGCTTGGCACCGCTATTTCTATAATGGACTGGCCACTTCGGTTATGCAGGCGAAAAAGGCTATCTATCGTCAGGATGAATGTTTCGCTGTCATCGGTATGCACCGTCAAATTAAACGCCGCGAAATTAATATCATCTATCAATCCCAAGCGTTGCGCGGTACTAGCCAATAGGGCGCGATCATCACTGTGTTCAGTATCGCGGGCAATAGGGTCACCGAATGCCGGCGACTGTAAAGCAATAAACAAGATAAGGTGCACGCCAACAATGATTGCCAACGCCGATATCATATTTTTGCAGGCTTGCTTAATCATCCTTTAGAATATAAGACTTACAGGGCATCAAGTCAAAAGATCGCATCTTGAAATTAGTAATGCGCTTGCTGCCTAATACCCATGATTGTCGATGTTCAATGGGCATCGCGGGGCATTCCTCATATAAGATGGCATCTAGCTGTGCTTCAATTTGTTGGCGTTGTGTCGCGTCTTGCGCGAGTGCGAGTTTGTCGAGCAGATCGTCAAAAGGCGGGTTGTTGAAGCGACTAAGGTTGATGCTACCACCGATATTCTCGCTCTTAAAGGTGTCGTAAATCAAACGGCTATCTGGCCAAGCTAGTGTCCAATTGCGCACGAAAATCTGTGCTTCTCCGTTTACTGCGCGTTGCATTTGTTGGGTATACGGTACGGCGACAAGTTTACAGTCGACGCCTATTTTCTTTAGTGCGACGGAGTAAATCTCACCCAGCGCGACACTCATTGAATCGGTGCCAAACAATACAAACTCGACTTGCGGCAATTCGTGTTGCGAGTAATAACCGGCATCTTCGAGTATTTTTCGCGCTTGAGTTAAGTCGTCGTGCCACGGATACACTTGGTGCTGCTCGCCAACATTTGGTGGAATGAAGGAAGTAGCGTTAACAAAAGGCAGCCGTTGATAAAGCAGGCCTTGCCATTGCTCACGTGGGAAAGCCAATGCTAAGGCATGACGTAATTGTTTGCGTAATGCGTTCCCGACATCATCAGCGGGTATGTGACCTATTTCGCTGTCTTGCATGTTGAAGCACAGCATGCTGATGTCAGAGCGTGGGTAATCAGAAACCGTTACGCTGTCGTCGATAAAGCTTTTCTTCAAGACCCCATTTTCGTCTAGGAACTGCTTAGCGCTATTTGCCGATAAAGTGAGGCGGTCGCTTAAGCCGCGCTTAAACATTTCGATAGGTGTCTGCGGGTCACGCACCACTTGAAATTCTACTCCAGTAGCATTGCCTAGCACATTGCCACGCCAATTTGCGTTACGCGTTAGCAAAACCTTTTGCCCCGGAACGAATTGCTCGAGGTAAAACACCGCACTGCCGACGGGTTGGTCACGCATGCTACGCTGGTCGCTCTCAACAGCTTCATGCGGGTAAACCGAAAAGTACGACATCGCTAATCGGTTTAAGAACCACGTATCTTTGCGCTGCAAGCGCACGCGTAAATGAAAATCGTCTATCACCTGTAAGCCTTCAATGCCATTCTTCACCGCAGCGTCGAAGGCTTGTTGTGCAAGTGTGGCATCTGGATTAGCTGTGGCCTGGTGCAACTCTTTAATCCCGACGAAAGTGTCGCTGATTGCCCACCAGCCATCGCTACTCAGGCGTGCATCGGCTTGCCGCAGCCAGCAGAAAAGCACGTCATGTGCGTTTAACGCACGGAATTGACCATCGAACAATGCTGGCTCGAATGGATCGAAAAATTGTGCGTCGTGTCGTAATAAGATATCGTACTGAATGCCATCATCTGAAACTTCAACACTAGTCGCCAATAGCGGGCTAACTTGCGCGTCGCTAGTCGCGTAATCATATTCAAATAAACACTCGAGTATTTGGCGTTGCATCACGGCGTTGACAATATTCTCTGATTTTACCGGGTCAAACGAAGAAGGCTCGGTGCCTAGCGTATAGCGCAATAAATAGTCAGCGGGTGGTTTGTCGTTAGTCGAGCACGAAAGTGCAAAGATAAACAAAAGAGCGCGCGCAATTTTTACCATACGATAAGCTCGGCGAGGATACCAATATGGCGATCACCGATGCGTGTGGCAATTAACACACATCGTTTTTCGCCGTATGCTTTGAGTTGAAATCGTTTGCGAATGGAGGGTTCCGATTCAGAAATTCCACGCTTGCGCACTTCGATCACTTGCACTTTCAGGTCGCGCATCAGCTTGCGCATTTTCTTAGGATCGAAGGAGTCGTAGGCAAGTATTTTAAGGCAATTCAAAAACGGATTCTGAATGGCCTGGTCTCCAGTTAGGTAGGCTATATGTGGATCGATGTTTTTCAGATCTAGTTCGGCAGCGATCTTGCCGATTAACCCCGCACGGAGCAGTGCTTTATTAGGCGTGAAAATATATTTACCTAACTCATGGGCGGTTTCAGCCTGAGATTGTTCGTCGCCACAATAAGTTTCAGTAGAAGGTAAAAGGGTAGCTCGACGCGCGACACCGCTTGCTAATTTGCCATACCAGAACACCATTTCTTTTGCTTCGCCAAGATAATAAATCACTTCAATTTCATCTGGTTTAGGAAACAGCTCTAGCAAAATATTGATATCTATAGAAGGAGACAACTTTAAACATGCGCCAGGCCGCCCTTCTATTAATGCGCTAACAGCTTCTGGCGATGGCGACCACAGCTCGGGGTTGATGATGCGCTTACTGCCTTTACGCCGTGCGGGGTCAAGCATGATAGCGCCGTCAGCAAAATCAGCTTCAGAGCTATCGGCGCAATGAATGGTTAGCTTGTCGGCAACGCCGCAGACCTCAGCATTCTTCGCAGCAAAGATGGTGGTGATTTCGCTAATATCGTACGCCGTAACCTCGATACCCGCTTGTGCTAGAGTGATAGCATCAGACCCGCATCCGCAACATGCGTCGATAACTTTAGTGAAACCGGCATCGGTGAAACGCTGAGCACGATATTTCGCGACCGGTTCGCTTGATGCTTGCTCGAGCAAAGGCCGGGTGAAAAACATGTCTTGGCCACGGGAAAACTTGAGGTTGGCGCGGTTGCGAAGTAATCGCAAATCTTGCATCGCACTACCCACTTTTTTGCCGTGCATGCCGGTGAAGTTTTCTATTATTCGCATCTCGGATTCAGATGAGTTGCGATTCATCTCGAGCGTCATAATTACATCGTCAGAGACGAGCGCATTTGCCGTTTTTACATCGAGACGAGCTGCCATATCTTTATTCTACCCTTAAAACGAGGTGCCGAGGGTTAAATTGAAGCGACTATCTGTGGTGAGAGATCCCGCAGAAGGATAGGCATCATAAGCAGTGTTATTGGAAAACTGAAGATACCAATTATTTTCTAGCGTGTACCGCAAGTTAAAATCTTGCCCGTAGGTCTCAATGTCCGCGCTGCTCAAAAATTCCGATGATGAATGGATTGACAGGTTGTCGTTGATAGGCCAACTGAGATCGATGGCAAAGCTCGTTACCGTTGATTCAGAAAGGGCCGATGCTTTTTCTTCATCGACATAGGCCGCTCCTACCTCAAAATTTAAATCGATGTCATCCCCGAGTAAAATGTGATATCCAACCCCAGAACCAGCATTGATGCGGCTAATCAAGCCACTAGGCTTATCTTGACGGTTGGCGACGTTCGCCCAGAGGTACGTTTTTTTGTCTTCGGAAAAGTAGTAGTTGTATTGCAGGCTGGAGCGATAAAGGCGTGAACTAGTTGTTGAGATGTCTTTAGTCTGGTCCGTGTCACGCACCCCTTGGTAGTGAAAGCCAAAGTCAAGTTTATGCACGCCCTGAAGGTAGCTTAAGTCGTAATTCAACGCACTATTTGCCGATTTGCTGTTCCCGCTGATAATCGCAACGCCTAAATCGAAATTGCCTTCGAGTTCAATCTTGTTATCTCCTTTTATTGCAGTAGTTTGCGCGAATAGGCTTAAAATGAAAATGGTCGACAAGCTTGTTAACATCGCACTTATTTTAGGGGAATAATCTATGGTAAACAGTTAAATAGATCGATAAATCAGTAATGACTTCATCGTTTCGGCTAGTAGCTGAGAGCGACGGTTCTGCAAAACGATTTGTGGCGCGCCGTGGCATCAGTTTTGCCAAGCGTAATGGGCAAGGATATAAAGCATGTAAGCCTAAACTGTTTGACCTAAGCCCTATGCGCAACGAAAATACGGGACGCTCTTAAGAGCCTCTCCTTATGTTCACTGCTAACCGAAAAAAATTCTTCGCGCAAATGCAAGATGGCGATGTCGCTATTTTTGCTGGCGCATCTCATGTCACGCGTAACCACGATGTCTATTTCCGTTTTCGCCAGTTATCGTCGTTTTGGTATTTAACGGGTTGCCACGAAGCCGACGCCTGCCTGATACTGGCTAAGGGCATTGCTGGCATCGATGAAGAATGCCTGTTTGTGCTCCCTAAAGATCCTTTGCAAGAAACGTGGCATGGGCGCCGACTTGGCCCAGAAGGTGCAGAAGAAAAGTTGGATTTTGAAAACGCTGATGTCAACGACGAATTTGATGGTGCAGCGATGGAAGCTATTGCAGCTGCCAAGCGCTTGTGGCATTCTGTTGGCAGCAACGATGAGCTAGATGCACTGGTCGCGGAGTGTTGCGCTACCTTGCGTACCAAATCGCGCTTGGGCGAGCAGGCGCCAGAAGTTATTGTCGACCACGCGCCAGTGATTAACGCAATGCGTCTGATAAAAAGTGAAGACGAGGTCACTCTGATGTTGGCGGCGGCTAACATCTCGGCTGAAGCCCACAGTGTGGCAATGAGTCAAGCACAGCCGGGTATGCGCGAGTACGAAATTGAGGCTATGTTGCATCATTACTTCCGCGCCCATGGAAGCCACGCCGATGGCTGGGCATACCCGTCGATTGTGGCCGGTGGAGAAAATGCATGCATCTTACATTACACCGAAAACGACCAATTACTGGGTGACGGAGACTTGCTCTTGATTGATGCGGGTGCCGAATATCAAGGCTATGCAGCCGACATCACCCGCACCTTCCCAATTAATTCTAAATTCAGTCCTGCTCAGCGCGATGTCTACCAAGTAGTTCTCGATGCGCAAAGAGCTACTATCGAGAATTGTCAAA
>CAXGOF010000121.1:0-5639 GCA_964011335.1 uncultured bacterium | reverse complement strand
TCGCCTCGAAGCCAAACCGGGATTTGCGCAACTGCTTGTTTGGAAGTCAGTCTACGAATGGGAGGAACAATTCTTTGTGGATGGCGTCAGAGCCGGTTTCTCAACAACAACCTACCCAGGGGATTACATTGGCAAAATTGGGCGGAAATGGGCCGAGGCGCACCTCCCTGCGAACAGCCAAACCCTCAAAGATTTTGAGCGCTTTCGATGGTTTTCAGGGGACTACCTCGCACTGTCACCCGGCTCAGACCGTGTTGTGATGGACGTTCGCTATTCTATGAATGTGAATGAAATCGCACCACTGTGGAGTATCAAACTGGACGCGAGCAAACCCAATGAGCACGTGGTCTACCAAACCCATCGCACGGTAACAACGGATACCTGGAATCAATTTACCAACATGCTATTTGGCAGGGATGATTCATGACGGATAGATTTCGCGCAACCAAGCCATCCACATTGCTAGTTTTTCTAAACCAGCGCCTAAAGGGGTGGTCTAAGAAAAATATTAAGCAACGGCTGCAAAGTGGCTGCGTAGTGGTCAATGGCAAGGCAATCGCTCAATTCGATCAACGTATCGCCATCGATGACTTGATTGAAGTATTGCCGAAAGGTAGTAGTCGGGTTGTTAAGCGCAAAAAAGGCGCTCTCGAGATTTTATTTAAAGATGATGACATCGTGGTCATCAACAAGCCCATCGGTTTATTGTCCGTAGCTAGCAATAGTGAAAAAAATAAACACGCATTAGAAATGTTGCGGCAACAACTTTCTACTAAGCGTACAGAGGTAAAGTTGTGGCCGGCCCATCGTCTCGACCGCGAGACATCAGGGGTTTTGCTATTTGCCACTTCACGCGAAATGCGTGACCGCATAAGTGACGAGTGGGACAAATCAGAAAAAACCTATTTGGCGGTAGTTGAGGGGAAGCCTGATCCTGCGCATGGGACCATCAACCAACCGCTGCGACAAGACAAAAATGGCTTCCGCGCACACGTGGGCAAGCACGCTGAAGCGAAGCGCGCCGTGACCCATTTCAAAACGATTGGCGCGTTCCCAAAAAGGTCGTTGGTTGAGGTCAAGCTAGAGACTGGGCGCCAACATCAAATTCGTGCGCACATGGAATGGCTAGGTCACTCAATTGTGGGCGACAGCCGCTATGGCTCTCCGGATCGGCGCTTAGGCTTACACGCTTTACGCCTAGAGCTAGACCACCCCTCTTCAGGGCGGCGTCTTTTCTTCGAAGCGTTGCCGCCATCAGATTTTGAGAAACTGTTACGCTAATCCCAAATGGAAGACTACCAACACCTAATCGACATTACGCTGCATATCGGCGCCTTGCTACTTACTGCTTGGGTGGCTAACTTTGTGGCAAAGAAAATAATGTTGAGGATGATTCGTAAAATCGCTGACCGCAGTAAATCGACATGGGACAACGACCTCGTCGAGAAAAAAGTATTTGATCGCTTATCACACGTCGCGCCAGCCCTAATTATTTATGCTCTCGCGCCTAGTTTTATTAAAGAGAACGATGCCGTGGTTACGGTGCTCACTAAATTTTCATACGCCTACATCGCTTTGATCGGCGCAGCTGTAGTTGATGCGCTTTTAAGTTTTGTAGTGCTACGCGCGAAAAAAACACCGGCGCTCGCCGACAAGCCCGTCAACAGTTGGGTGCAAGTTGTAAAAATAATGGTATGGCTATTTGCAGTCATTGTGATCATCGCCACCTTGCTGGATAAATCTCCATGGGCTTTACTCGGAGGCCTTGGCGCATTAACTGCTGTACTCATGTTAGTGTTCAAAGACTCAATTATGGGGTTAGTCGCTAGCATCCAAATATCTGCATTAAACTTAGTGCGCGTTGGCGACTGGGTTGAAATTCCGAAGTATGGCGCAGACGGCGATGTGACTGAAATATCTCTTAATACCATTCGCGTACAGAATTGGGATAAAACTATTTCTTCTGTTCCGACTTATGCGTTAATCAGTGATGGTTTCAAGAACTGGCGCGGCATGTCTGAATCCGGAGGACGTCGCATTAAGCGGTCGGTCCGCATCGACCTTAATTCAATTGGTTTTTTAAACGACAGCGCCTTCGACAAGTTGACTAAAGTGCAGGCTCTAGCACCATACCTAAAACAACGAAAGCAAGAAATCGCTGAATGGAATGCGAGTCAAGATATCGACAACGCAAGCCATGTAAATGGTCGCCGCCTTACTAACGTGGGCACCTTCCGCGCATATCTCGAATCGTGGTTGGCGGCAAATCCAAGCATTAATAAAGACATGACGTTTTTAGTTCGCCAGCTCTCCTCCGACGAGTTCGGGCTACCTATAGAAATATATATATTCAGCAGTGAGCAGCGATGGGCGCAATACGAAGGCATTATGGCCGATATTTTCGACCATGTCTTTGCGGTGCTACCTGAATTTAATTTACGCGCTTATCAGCGCCCGTCGGGCGCTGATTTTAGTGCGTAGCATTAATCTATATCCATTTCGCTAAGCAGGCGCGGTGCAGGCCATACATCACGCATCAGCCACAACACATATTGGATATCCACAGAGATGTTTCTGCTGCGATCAGCATTCCAGCCAAAGTCGCCGCTGACGTTTTCGTAAACGCGGTCAAAATTCAGTCCTACCAAACGCCCTCTGCCATCCACTAATGGCGAACCGGAGTTGCCACCAGTAGTGTCGCCGTCTGTCAAAAAACAAATAGTAGTCTCGAGCAACTTATCGTCTTTAAGCACAGCATTACGAATAGCCGACGGCACCGTAAATTCTTCGTCGCCTTTATGTTTAGCCATCATGCCAGCCACTGTTGTGTGTGAAGTATGCATTACGCCATCGCGTGGCGAGTAAGGCTTAACGGTTGCCATGGACACGCGCAAGGTTGAGTTAGCATCAGAATAAAAGAGCTTGCCGCGAAACTTTTCTTGAGCCTCTATCCATAGAGCTCCTACCTTTAATCGCTTGCCACTAATGGTGTCACGGAACTCGCGCTGCGCAAGGACTTCGTCTCTAATGTAAGACCCCAGTTCGGTAAAATTACTTATACCGCTGTCTTCTTGCGAATACCACGCATCAAAACCTTCGATGCGTTGAGTGCTTGGCAAGTTGGCTGCCCATTGCACTAATACTTCGTAAGTAGCGACATTAACCATTTCTTTTCCGGAAGGGAAGCTGCGCAATAAGTAGCGCAATCTCTCTAAAACAAAGTCGTGCTCTTGGCGGTCAATCTCTTGTAAATCTAAACTGAGCAGTTCGTTTAGCACATTGCCATATTTGCGCTGGCGTAATTCATCGGCGGCCACCCAAGTGCGAAACTCTACTTCTTGCTCGTGCTTAAGCTGAACGGTCTTGTTGCGCGCCAGACCATCGACCATACCCGCAGCGTTTTTATAACCATTAGAGTAAGACTTAATAGTAGACTGCACCTCTAAGTGATTCTCTGCGCTTAAGCTGGCATACTCTCTATAAGCGTCGATAATTGTGCCGTACAAAACGCGGCGCATGGGATAGTAATAAGATTCTTTCGCGGCCACCGCGACCGAACTTAAGTAACGATTAGTACGCCCTGGATACCCCATGATCATCACAAAATCGCCAGCGCTCACGCCGTCTGGCGATACTGGTAAATAATGCTTGGGCTCGTAAGGGACATTGTCTGGCGAGTAATCAGCCGGCTTGCCATCTTTAGTGGCATAGGCTCGGAAGAAAGAAAAATCGCCCGTATGGCGCGGCCACATCCAATTATCGGTTTCACCGCCGAACTCACCCACCGAGCGCGGGGGAGCGTAAACCAGGCGTACGTCGTTAAATTCGACCTGCCAAATACGACGCCAGTAGCGCCCTTCAAGGTATGGCACCACAATCGCTGAGGTTACTTCGCCTTTAGCCTCGTCTTCGAGTTGGCTGCGCATCTTTTGCACTGCACGGTATTGAGCTGCAGGGTTACTGCCGGCATCGCGCGCCGCCTGTTCGATTTGCGCAGTTACGTCTTCGTAGCGCGTCACAAAAGAAACTTTATATCCCGGAGCCGGTATTTCATCAGCCATCGTGTCGGCAACAAAACCCTCTTCAAGATAATTCTTTTCGACAGTAGAGACCCCATTAATCGCAGCAAATCCGCAATGATGGTTGGTGACAATCAATCCCTGTTTAGAAACGAAAGATGATGAGCAGCCATTAATGTGCACCGCCGCTGACAGTAAACCTTCTTCTCCATTCCAGATGTCCTCAGGTGACAACTCGAGACCTTGCTCAGCAAACTTCTCAAAATCTAAAGACGCAATCTGCTCGGGCAGCCACTGGCCCTCACCAGCATCTGCATTAAAAGAAAAAATGGCCAGTAAGGCGATGAAGCCTGTGGCCGATATTAAAACGGGGCGTGCAATTCTCATTGCTAATAGATTATCACTTCTTGCCCATCTCTCAATTTCAAAACAGCAGATGTTTCGGGTAAACGCTCATCAACCCATTTCTCTTCAGCAGAGGCTATCGCATCTTTCTCCAATTTCTCACGTAGCATCGGCGCGAGCGACTCATAACTTAAACTTTGCTGCTCCCGCTCAATAGCCGATGGCAAGTCAGCCATTACGTGGTCGCTATAGTAATCATGTACTTCTTTATCAGTAATTACCACAGAGTATTCGCGAAACACTTCATGTAATTTGCGCATTTGCAACTGCCTCATCGCATGCGCACGCCTACCATCCGCGCCATAGCGATTGGTTAAATCCTCAAGCGCTGAACCGAAGTTGGATTCCATTTCGCGCTGAAAGTTATCAAGCTCATTCTCGTCAATCTCGCTGAATTGATCTGCGGCCTCGCGCCACAACAACTCGGTGCGCACTAACGGTTGCATCAACTCAACTACCCTATCCTCAGCAAAAAACATATCTTCGAGTTGCGCGACGCTTAAACCAAACTCTTGTTCGGCGCACAATGTCGACCACGGCCGCGTTAAAAAATTATTTAAAACATCTTCATCGACCGGAGTGCCGTCCACAATAAAAACTGCCCCTTGTGGTAGAGGCGGAGTCTCCCATAGTGGTTTTAAAATAGGTTGCTCCTTCGCACACGATACGAGAAGCAGCAGCATCAAACCCTTAGTAGCGATTAATTTGATTGCCAAAGATGGTGTGGTGGTCTTGGCCATGAATTACTGTAAGAGTATCATTTTTTTGCGCTACTGCCTAATAGCGACGGAGTGATTGGCCAATATACGTTATTTCTGCGATTTACCCTGTGAAATCAGCCTTTTTCTGCTGGTATGCGCACTACTACTTCGCTGTGCGCATACTCATCATCAAACGCCAATCCTCTTATATGCTCCGCCACAAAACCTATAGTATTAAAAGCATCGGTCTGTCTAAACTCTTTGAACTTTTCAACTGTCGGGAAGACCTCCTCATCTGCTGAGCGGATGAGAGCCTGCATATCGGTATCGACAATCCCCGGGGCCACCGCATGTACTCGCAAGCCGTTTCCTGATTCTTCAAGCGCTAGTGTTTCACTCAAACGATCGACGGCGGCCTTGCCCATGCAGTAGGCACCCCATCCGGCGTAACCGCCCCAAGCCGCACCGGAGCTAATGTTAATCAATACCCCGCCGCCTTCACGCTCGCGCACAT
>CAXGOF010000120.1:0-5664 GCA_964011335.1 uncultured bacterium | reverse complement strand
AATACTGGTAACGTTGTCGCATCGCAGACTTATGATTTGAACCAGACACTCGCCAATGCTTCTGAATTAATTATTGGAGTGGATATCCCAAACCCAACAAAAGTTTATACTTTCAAGGTGACTGCCATTCTCGAAATAGGCGAAAAAGTTGTCATTGACGGCGTTGAAGTCGAACTTGACTAGCAAGGGTTAGTCCCAAACCACCAACTCGCGTAGCAAGTCTACTTGCGCTTCAGCAAGCACTTTTGCGTGAATTTGATTCAACAACTCAACGACATCAGCTGATGTCGCCCCACCACGATTAATAATAAAGTTAGCATGTTTGTCTGAGACTTCAGCGGCACCAACACTCAATCCCTTTAGACCACAGCTGTCAATGAGACGCCCTGCAGAATCATTTGGTGGATTCTTAAAGGCACAACCAGCACTCGGGATAGTCACCGGCTGCGACTTGTTCTTCTTAATCAGCAACTGCTCTTGATCATGCTTAATCTGCGGTTTAGATGATTTAGTTAAATTTAGTAATGCCTCGAGTACGACTTTGCCTTGCAAGTTCCCGTCACGATATCCTGGATTTACAGACTCACGTGTGTGCTCTTCAATCTTAAGATGACCACCTTTCCCAGGAACCCACACCGTGATGTTTTCGACTAAGTCCCAGATACCCCACTGCGCGCTCCCCGCATTCATTGCTAAGGCTCCGCCTAGCTGTCCAGGAACACCAATAAGGTATTCGAAACCTGACAACTCTAGTTCGTAAGCAGCACGTACCAAAGATGGCAATGTCGCGCCAGACCACACTCTAAATCCGTCGCCGTCTTGAAAGATGCGCCGCATGTTACCCGTGTGAATCACTGCGCCATCAAAACCAGCGTCGCTCGGGACCGAATTAGCACCGGCACCAATAACTTGCACAGGAATATCGTCTTTTTCTAGCTGTGTAAGAAGATCAGCAAAATGCTCCGGCTTATGCGGCTCAAAGAACATGGCTGCCGGGCCACCCACTCGTAAAGTTGTGTAACCACTAAGCGCCACCGATTTACGCGCCGGGCCAAACTCAGTGTAATCTTCGAATATATCCATCGATGTCTCCGGCGCCAAGGCAGAGTACTACACTACCATTCGTTGAATTAGATAGCGTCCAGTTGATGCTCTCTTCGATTTTCTCGCAAAAATTATGCAAACGCTGCGGGTGTTGAACATCTAGGTCAGGCAACAAGTCCTTCGAGTCTGCGCTACACGATTCTACATCGCGGGCACGAAAAATAGGAAGTAGTGCCACCATGTCAGCCTCGTCTAGGCAGTCCACATATAAGTCGCGGTAGTCTTGAAAGCGTTGTGCTTGATGCGGCTGAAAGACCACATTGATTTTTGCTTGAGGCCAGCGCTCTCTAGCGGCATTAATAGTCGCCGCAACTTCAGTTGGATGATGCGCATAGTCGCTTACCAATATTATGCCTTCGCCATCACCCAAGCTCAATTCTTTAACAACCTCTAAGCGTCGTGCCGCGCCAGTAAAAGTAAGCAAGGCATGCAATACTTGTTCGTCGCTCAAACCGAAATCGCGCAGAACAGCAGCCACCAAAGCGGCGTTACGGCGGTTGTGCTTGCCGAACAGGCCAATGCGTATTGTGCTGTTCAGTGAGCAAGCTGGCATCCATGTCGCTGAAGTATGTTTCTGTAATTGAGACGGTGCTTCAGGTCCGGCAATAATGACGCCGCCCTTATCAGTGTTTGAAAGGAACTTTGCAAACGACTCTGTAACTTCGGGCAAGCCATCGGGGTATGTGTCGGGGTGTTCGGCAGCAACGTTAATTAGCGCGACCTTACTCGGTCGCAAGTGATGAAACGAACGGGCATATTCACATGATTCAATTACCAGAGGCAAACTCGAGTCTCCCCATTCTGAGGAAGAGCCTAACTGTGGAACTTCGGCGCCAACCAAGTACCCTACTTCGACACCTGCCTGACGTAGGCCGTAAGCAATCCAGGCAGTGCAAGTAGTTTTACCGTGAGTGCCTGCAACGGCAACAACCTCGCGGATTTTAGATATCTCCCCGAGGAACTCGGCATACAGGCACGGACGAGCGGATTCAGCGATGCACTCTTCAAACACCAGATCACTTGCCGGCACGGCCGCTGACCGCACCACCCATGATGCACGCGGCACCGAGCCGACATCACAAATCTCTAGGCCTAACTTGAATAGTTTGTCATCGGCTGCCAAAGGTTTGACATCGCAGCCGTAAACCTGCCATCCGGCTTGCAGAAAGAAAGTCGCTAGGCCGCGCATACCACAACCACCCACTCCAACAAAAACCACCACCTTACCATTTCTTAAGGCAAGTTTATCGAGACCAGCAGCGCTAGCGATGGATGTTTGCACGCCCATAGTTTATGCTTTTTCACCCACGATTTCTTCTAGTGTATCACAAGCAATTTTACGCCCATCCCCCACAAGCGATTCACGCAGGGACTGAGACATTTGCTCACGCATATTTGCATTAGCCAACAATACGCAAAGCCGCCTGCGACTTTCTTCACCGCCATCAAAGATCTGGACGCCAGGTGCAAGCTGCTCGGCATTCAATTGCTGTTGACGATCTTTGTGCATATAAGGCATCACCATAGCTGGCGTTTGATTTAGCCAGATCTCAGCCAATGTCGATGCCCCGCCACGACTTAGCATGAAATTAGCTGCGGCATAAGCAGAACCCATGTCTGAACAATGCTCAAGCACTGCAGCATCTACGCCGCTTACCTCAACGGCCTCATGCACTGCCGCTTGCTTGTTCGGGCCACACAAGCAAAGTAACTGCCAATTCAAGCGCTTCAATTCGGGAAGCATCTCGATTACGGCCTGATTCAAGCTAAGCGCACCCTGCGAGCCGCCCATGGTCAGCAACACCGGTCGCTGATGATCTAAGCCAAACTCAGCACAGGCTTGCTCACGACTAGGTAGAGTCGTCGCGCTACGAGAAATCGGGCCAACTACTGTTGCCCGTGGCACATCAACGGCGGTCTTGTCAAACATAACCAGCACTCGTTTGGCAAAGTAACTAACTAAGCGCACTGCTTTGCCCACCACTACGTTACCTTCTAAGCAAACCAAGGGTCTCGGGAAGGAAGCCAGAGCGGTAGCACCACCATAGCCACCAAGGCTGACCAACAAATCAGGTTTGAAATCGCGGCAATATTTACGCACGCGCGGGAAGGAAGCTAAGGCTGCAAAGTATCGCGGCAACGCGGAATCGTCGATACCAAGGCACCGATGCGAAATAGAATCATCGATGTAATTCAACTCGACTTGGCGACCGCTAAGCCAAAATTCAACTCGATGACCGCGGGACATCAACTCTTCGGCAATGCCAATTGCGGGAGTCAAATGCCCGCCTGTACCTCCACCCACAAACGCCACGCGCATTATTCAGCAGGAATAATTAAAGTTTGACCAACGCTAAGATTATTTGCGTTTTTAAGATTATTTGCTTTTAATATGACATCAACTTTCTTGCTAGTACCGTAAAACTTTTGTGAGATTCCACCCAAGAAATCGCCTGATTGCACGGTATAGTTTTGCTGAGTTGCAGGCCCTGTTTTTACGGGGATGACTTCCGGCACAACTTCATCAGGCATAAGGCGTAATTTCATACCTATCTGAATACTGGTTTCGTCTTTAATACCGTTCCAGCGCATGATGTCTTTATAGCGTTTTGATTCACCAAGTTCACGTTTCGCGATTGCACCCAAAGTATCACCTTGACGAACGACAACAATCCGTACATCGTTTGAGAAAGTAGCGGGCATTGGGATTGCCTGAGCAGTTTCGCCCGACGAAGGTGTTGGCGCTGCCTTCAAATTAGGATTAAAGTTATCAGGTTTTATATATTGCCGCTGTTTTTTAGGCAACAAACGCACAGCATCCAAATCACTAGGTTGAACAATGACCGCCGACGGTTCGGCGTCTTCGGGATTTGATTTTTCTGAGCCAAAGTAAGAGCCAAGCATTGCTATTGAAAAAAGAGCAAAGAAGCCGAATAATGCGTTTTTTGTTAGCTTGTTCATTTGAGACCAAAGGGATTGGATTGAGTGCGGATGCGGCTGCGAGTTGAGTTGATGGCAATACCAAGCAGTAACGCCAACGCCATCAGAGAGGAGCCGCCGCGACTAACGAAAGGTAATGGTAGACCTTTTACCGGTAAAGCACCTACAACCATTGCCATGTTATAAGCCGCCTGAAAGGAAATAACTACGGTTGTTGCACCCATCAACAATATACCGTAACGATGACTAGATTGTCGGGCTACGCGTAAGCCAAAAAAAGTAAAGGCCATAAACAACGACCAAACCGCCAGAACACCGATCATGCCCCATTCATCGGCTATTAAGGCCAATACAAAGTCGGTAGTGCTCTCAGGAATATATCCGAATTTAAGTACGCCGTTGCCAGGTCCAGCCCCAAACCAACCGCCGTAACGGAAAGCGTCTTGGGCACGCATTACTTGTTGAGGAACGCCCCCAGACCAACTGTCAATACGTGACAGTACGTGATCAAAAGAAAACACGGCCAAGGCTCCTACTAACAACAATAATGGCACAGATACCAGCAACACACGGAAAGGCAATCCGGCGAACAACATCACGCATCCAGAAACCGCAATCAGAATAACAACAGAACCAAAGTCTGGCTGCAACAAAACCGGCAGCATCAGCACAAAAAAGAAGCCTATCATTTTAAAAATTGGCGAGACCGATTGCACGCGTAACGGGTCTTTCGCAATCCATGATGACAACAAAATCGGCCACAGCACTTGCAAGAATAGTGACGGTTGCAACGAAACGGGTCCGACCTGAATCCAGCGAGTGGCAGCGTTAGCGGTGTGCCCCAATCCCGTAACCAACATCAAAAAAAGCAACACCCACAAGGCAACGCTAGCGTGCACGCTATAGTTACGAACATGTTGCGGATTGAGACTGAGACCCACAGCAAAAGCCACGGCAGCGGCCGCCAGGAATGAGCCGTGGCGCAACAACACGTCTCCGGCTTCTCCTGGGGGAGCCGATGAAACAGCGACCAGTAATCCCAAAACGGCCAACGCCCCGACACATGCAAATAACGCAAGTGTCGCAGGCATAAACTTATTGAGAGTTACCACCGTAGATTAACGCAACTTAATAAGGAGTAAGCCCAAGCTAGCAAACAATGCGGATACTATCCAGAATCTGGCAACGATGCGAGCTTCTGGCATCTCATCAAGTTGCCAAACATGATGAATAGGCGCTTTTCGGAAAGGGCGCCAATTGAAATACTTGCAACATAAAATTTGCAGTAAACTCGAGGCCACTTCAACAGTAAACACACCGCCGATTAGAATGAGTAGTATTTCTTGTTTGGAAACAATAGCAAAGTAAGCCATTGCAGCGCCGAGTGGTAGCGACCCGCTGTCACCCATGAAGATTAATGCGGGTGACGAGTTGAACCACAAAAAACCTAGGCTAGCGCCAAGAGTAGCCGCGACCAATATCGTTACTTCGCCAGAACCTGGAATGAATGGCAAGTGCAAGTATTCTGAAAATTTAGCGTGGCCCACAAAGTAAGTACTCAAGCCCATTGCAGCCAATACTGGGACAGCTGATCCCACCGCTAAGCCATCTAGGCCATCA
>CAXGOF010000119.1:0-5711 GCA_964011335.1 uncultured bacterium | reverse complement strand
CAAGCTTATCGGTCCCCACCATGAACAAGCGCATACGATCAAGGTGGTAAGCCTTAGAGGCCTCGCTGACAGGGATAATAAGACTAATCAGCGTCTCCATTGTTAAAGCCAAATCTTCTGACAAAGAAGAGATGTCCGGTGCCAGAATAATCATATTTTCTAGGACCTCGGCTGGCAAAGACTCAATCACTGACGCAGCCTTAGCGCCAAGCAAGACCACGCAAGGGTAATTCGATTTTTTCGGATTGTATTTTTTCGGCAGCCAAACGCTGTATGGAGCACGTGCAAAAGCGACGTTGGCCACGCGGCCTTTTTTGACAGTGGAACCCGATGTCGCGTATTTACGCTCTTGGTGCAAGGCTATTTCCCAGTCGTAAACGTATGACAAAGGATTGCGACCTTTTGACGATTTCGCCATCTTCACGACCTGCTCTTCCAGAGACATGATTGCGTCTGACAATTTTGAAGGATTACCATCAATCTTAGCGTCAATCCAGGCACCAGTATATTTAGATATTTTTTTGAGGTCTGAGGACTTTAACTCTGGCTCACCTTGGGCAAAGGCAAAGCTAGAGAGAACGAAAAACAGTAGAGTACAAATTCGCATAATATTAGCTTAAGGGTGCGGAGACCGGAAGGCGAGAACTGCTTGGCAAAGTTCTCGAGTGCCACTAGTAGCAGAAAGTTGAGCTGGAGCCTTCATCGACAGCCATGCTAAGTTGTTAACAAAGCGAGCGTCATCGGCGTAAGTGATAGCTGCAGACATCATCAATTGTTGGCATTCGACCAACTGCAAGTCGCCCCAAAGTGCAAGTGCGCGTTCTAATCTAGAGTCTGCAGCCTCGCAGTTATCTAGTAAGGGCAAAGGACGTTGGTTACGCCGCGAGAACACTAAAGTATTGGAAACTGAGGCATCACTAGCCGGCAGATTAAGTGCCTGCCAGGCACGCGAACTGAGCTGTGGGTGATGATGCTCGAGACGTGTCACCGACTGAAAGACGGTGTTGCGCCAGTAACTATCAGCACGTGGGCTATCGAGCAGCATTTCGAGACGCGAGGCGTGTGTTGCTTGTAGGCTCTCGCTATCTTGCGTTGGTGCAATACAAAATGCCAGTAACGGCAGCAGGACGGTTAGTCCAACCATTCGACACCTTGGCAGTCACGAATTTCACCCATCATGAAGGGCTTTTCGCCGCGCGAATCTAAGTCTTGATAGATGGCGTCGGCCTCACCAGCATCGACGACTAGGATCATGCCGACACCCATGTTAAAGGCTTTCCATGACTCATCGCGCTCGACGTTGCCGTATTCACAGAGTTGCGTGAATACATTCTGCTTGGGCACAGTTTCGCGAGACACCGCTGCGCCTAAGCCATTTAAAACGCGTGGCAAGTTTCCAGGAACTCCGCCGCCAGTAATATGCGCCAACGCATGAACCGCTTTATTCGGCAGGTATGGTCGCAAACTCTCTAGATAACACAGATGGGGATCGAGGAGTACGTCTGCTGCACTGCGAGTATCTCCTGGAAAAGTGTCGGTGTAGCTGATTTGCATACGCTCCTCGACGATGCGGCGCGCCAAAGAATAGCCATTGGTGTGAAGACCTACTGAAGGTAGACCTATAAGCTTGTCACCCACTTTAGCGTTAGAGCCATCAATGATTAAATCGCGTTCGACTACACCAACCAAAGTGCCGACTAAGTCAAACTCGTCGTCAGGGTAAACCCCAGGCATTTCTGCAGTCTCTCCACCAAGCAACGCAACGCCATGATCACCACACGCGGTGGCAACACCGGTTATTGCAGTAGACACCATTGCTGGGTCAAGCTTACCAGTGCCAATGTAATCTAAGAAGAACAGCGGCTCTGCGCCCTGCACCAAAGCATCGTTGATGCAATGTTGCACTAAGCACCGCCCTACGGTATCAAACTTTTTGACTGCAGCAGCAATACGAATTTTAGTGCCTACGCCATCGGCGGTAGCCACTAACACAGGGTCTTTGCCCAAACCACTAGCCTTAAACAAGCCGCCAAAGCTGCCAATATCGGCAAGGACACGATCGCCATGAGTTGCGCGGATGGCATTCTTTGAAGTATCGAGCGCAGATTCTGCGGCGGCGATATCCACGCCTGCATCACTGTAACTCAATGAGGAAGATGAAGGTGATGTTGAGTCATTCACGACTTTTATTCTAACGAAGCGCGCGTATGATATTTAGGTCTAATGACTAGCTCTCCGCGTCGAATAATCATTCTAGGAGCCACTGGCACCGTAGGTGTTCGCGCTCTGGAAATAATCAAAGAATCGCCTGTTCAGTGGCAGATTTGCGCAGTATCTGCGCATAGCCAGCAGCAGCAGCTAAGTGATTTAGTTGACGCCAGTATTCCACAATATCTGACTTCTGATACGGACGACCATCAGCGCCTGCTCGACATCTTGCAAAGCGGCCACTATGATATCTGCCTGAATGCGGTCGTCGGTGCGGCCGGACTCCCTTTTAGCGAAGCCGTCCTTAGCGCTGGCTGTGATCTAGCGCTGGCCAACAAAGAATCACTAGTGATGGCCGGATCCATTCTAATGTCCTTAGCTGCCAGTAATTCCGCGACCATCGTGCCGGTCGACTCCGAACATTCGGCTATTTTCCAGTGCTTAATTGGCGAGACAGCCCCTATCAAGCAACTGCTACTCACCGCATCTGGCGGCGCGCTACGCGACATGCCACTAGCCGACTTGGCAACGGCCACGACTGCTCAAGCCTTGGCTCACCCTAACTGGGACATGGGGCCGCGCATTACCATCGATTCAGCGACAATGATGAATAAAGCTTTTGAGATCATCGAAGCACACTGCCTGTTTGGAGTGAGCGCCGAGCAAATCAAAGTGTTGATTCATCGCCAATCTGTGATTCATTCAATGGTTGAGTTTCTTGATGGTTCAATCATCGCTCAACTGGGACCACCGGACATGGGCTTCCCGTTGCACTATGCCCTGCATTACCCTACTCGCACGCAATCTGAACTTAACGGCTTCGATATTGATTTATTCTCTGAACTTAGCCTAGAACTGCCGGACGGCGAACGTTATCCCGCCTTAGCACTAGCACAACAAGCCATTTCAATGGGCAACGATGCTGGCGCCGTACTTAATGCCGCCGACGAAATCGCAGTCGCATCCTTCATGGCCGGCGACATTCCGTTTGGCGATATCACTAAACTTTGCGCCGACGCGCTTACAAATTGTTGCGCGAATAAGTGCGATACTATCAGCGACGTTTTAGCCGCTGACCTACGTAGCCGCGAATACTGTCAACTTCAACTGTCTTAAACATGTCCGTAATTCTAACCATTTTCGGCATTGGTTTGCTGCTAGTCATTCACGAAGGCGGCCACTACTTCGCTGCTCGCGCTGTCGGTATTCGCGTTAAAGTCTTCGCTATCGGCTTCGGCCCAAGATTATTTGGATGGCAGCGTAATGGCACCGACTTCCGCGTTTCGTTACTGCCTCTTGGCGGATACGTGCAAGTGTCTGGCGACGACCCGTCGAGGCCTCCGCGTCCTGGAGATTTGTTCTATGCCAGCGCCAAGCAACGTTTATTGTTCTATGCTGGCGGCATCATGGCGAATTTCTTGTTTGCCTTTTTGATTATTCCGGTGTTGTTCTTTGTCGGCGTACCTTTTGTCTCCCCAACCGTCGGCGCGGTGTCACCTGACAGTCCAGCGTGGAGCGCAGGGATGCTGCCGGACGATGTAGTCCTGTCCATCAACGAGCGTGAAGTGCATGGCTTTCGCCACATTAGTTCGGGTATCGCTCTAGCGGAACGCGACACATCGCTTGATATCGTTGTTAAGCGCGACGGTGAACGCGTCAACTTAAAGCTGCAGCCCCTATTCGATGAAGAAAAAGGATTTTCAACTATTGGTGTTGCTCCTACTTACGATTTAAGCCTAGATCCAGATAGTGACATCGCTAAAGCAATGGGCGAGTACTCACAGCTCGTGGCGATTAATGGCCTCGAGACAAGCAATGCCCTAGGCAGCCAACTTGCTTTATTAAGTTTAAGCGACGGACGCAGCAATTTCGTTTTAAGCGGACTTAACATCAACAATAAACGGCGCGATTTTACTTTTGAGTCTAGTGATTATGTAAACAGTACACTTGCTGCGCCTGCTCAACTAGGAGTCACCGTTCTCGCGCAACAAGTTTCAGTAGCGCGCGGTATTTTCTCAGAGACCCTTGTGGCCGGCGACAGAATTGTTGCCATCAATGACCACCTGCTTAGCAAGCAATCTGATTTGCTTGAAGCCATCTCACTCGCGAAATCTGAGACTTTAACGCTCAGCGTTGTCGATACGCAAAACGATATGCGACAAGTCCTGGTACCGCCGACAAGCACTCATCAGTTACTTCAAGACTTAGCCTTAGTCACTAATGATGATATGGCTTTTTATGTGCATCCGCAATCGGCTGCCTTTGCAGCTGGCTTACGTACAGGGTGTAGTATTTTACGCGCTAACGACGTCGCGATTCAAAAGATGAGTGACTTACGCTCGGTGATTAGCAGCAACACTGAAGGACATAGCATTAACTTCATTATACTGCAAAACGGTTCGGATGAACCAGCGGAAGTAGCGGTGACCCCAGCAGCTATTCCGCAATTAGATTTTGGACTAATGATGATGACGAAATCGACAACAGTTGTCGCGCGACAGCCATTACACGCCATTAGTCTCGGTTTCCGCGAAGCCAAAGCAATGGTTAGCGAGGTCGCGACTACAGCGAAGCGTTTGTTTACTGGCGAAGTAGCATCTAAAAATATGGGTGGCATCATCAGCATTGGCGTCATGACGAATTCCTTTGCCTCGCAAGGATTGGTGTCCCTGTTTTTCTTCTTGTGCCTTATTTCGGTGAACCTCGGGGTGCTCAATTTCATACCGATACCCGCTCTCGATGGAGGACATATCTTATTCGCGTTGTATGAGATCGTTTCCGGCCGCAAAGTCAGTGTCGCCATGCAAAACATCTTTCAAATAATTGGAGTTGTACTAGTCCTCAGCATGCTGGTCTTTGTGACATCAAATGACATCCAGCGTTTGATGCAATAAATTATGAATTGGCTCAGACTCGCTCGCATTGCCCTACTACCAACAATTGCCTGGGACTTCACCGTCGGAATTTTATTGGCAACAGGATCTCTGGCTAATTGGCCATGGCTGGCGTTCGTTGCTGTGGCTTTAATCTATCATGGCAGCATGATTCTTAATGATGTTGCTGACCTAAAGATAGACATCGCGGCTCAGCGCAAGCGCCCCTTAGTGCGCAAAGAAATAAGCCGAGGCGTCGCACTGTTTGCTGGATTGTTGATGTATTGCTTCGCTGCCGGCATCTGCTATCTGTACTTCGAAAAAATATTTAGCCTAAGTCTTTATTTGATTGGCACGGTGTTGATTTATAACTTCTCACCATCAGCTTTGCGTAAACATCTTGGACCAGCCTTGCTAGCAACTGCGCGCTCATTCAGTCTTCTATTCGGCGCAGCTGCCCTTCTCGGCCCTGCACAAGCGCTTAGTGACATCGCGTACACAAACATTATGTGCTATGCCTTGTATTTCCTGTTCTTATCCAGAATGGCTCAGCACGAAGAAGACGGAATTGTCGGAATGCGCGGATTCTCATTCGTAGGAATGGCTTGCTTAGCTCCGTTCTAATTACTT
>CAXGOF010000118.1:0-5716 GCA_964011335.1 uncultured bacterium | reverse complement strand
GCAAATCTTTGTCTTCGTTATTTGCTGTATGCTCTATCACCGGGCCAAAAGCCTCTTCAAACAAAGGGTTTAATTCGGGTGTCGCTTGAATTCCGGAGCAGGTGTTGGTGCCGCCATCATGTACTAAAACTGCAGAAACGACATCATTTTCTGCAGGATGCTGCTCAATATAGGCGCGTGATCCAAGCAAACCTTGTTCTTCGCCCGACCACAGCATAAAGCGAATCGTGCGGCGTGGTTGCACACCTAATTCATCGATTGTCTTCTTGAGGATGCGTGCGGCCTCTAAAGTGGTTGATGTGCCTGTGCCATTGTCTTGCGCACCGCGCGCGCCATCCCATGAATCTATGTGGCCGCCTACGATAACTATTTCATTAGCTAAGTCGGTTCCGGGGATTTCGGCGAGTACGTTGTATAACGGTATAGGCCCAGCTGTAAAGGTTTGTTCAATGTCAAATTCAAGCTGCACGTCGGCGCCATCTTTAGCTAGCTGAAAGATATCAGCGAACTGCTCACGTAGCAACGTAATGTTCACTTCACTTGGCAAATCATTTGGGTCAATCTTGTAACGACCCCGCGTCAACAATAAACCAGACTTACTACATGGCTTGATTACGCCGGCGTAACCTTCGGCAATACACATGGCTCCGAAGCGATCGCGCAAGCTGTTTCCTTCGAGGTCTGAGAAGCGTGGGGCGTATTTGTTGGTTGAAGACAAAATCCAAGCGTTATTTAGCTTGCCAGATAAGGCTGCAAGCTCTTCTTCGGTTTGTGGAGCAGCAATAGCAGGCCCGGTTATTTCCCCAGCTGTGCCTGGCGTCCATGAATTAGTGTTAAACGACAACTCGAGTTTATATGGTGAAGTCATGGCTCCCACGCTTAAGCGCCGGTCAAATCCAACGGGGAAGCTTCCCCATTCTTCTAGGCGCGAGTTGCTAAGGCCGAATGACGCGAATTTGTCCTGAGCCCAATGACATGCCTCCGTCAAGTTCTTTGAAGAGGTCAAGCGTGCCCCGATGCCATTCGATAGTTCGTCGAGCAGGTTCATGACTTGCAAATCGGCGTCGTCGATGGCGTAGATGGCATCGACAACCGCGTCGTTGGCCGGTAGGCCAGTGAGAGATTCGCTTAGTTGA
The DNA here is from genome assembly GCA_964011335.1 of uncultured bacterium. GTDB lineage: Bacteria > Planctomycetota > UBA1135 > UBA1135 > UBA1135 > JAPKEZ01. The sequence goes on along the minus strand of CAXGOF010000118.1, from coordinate 4,580 downwards.
GCGTTGAGTGGCAGGCACAGCGCAGTACCAAGGCTACTAATGAGAAAAAAACGAGAGATTATTGATGTCATGTTAGGTGTTACGAATTGATACGCACTAGGATAGAATATTGTCTGTGAAAATGCACTCTAGTTCTTCTCAAGTTTTGGCCCCGCAAAACCTGATTACCCTTGGCAATCTGGCATGTGGCGTGGCAGCGATACTGTTATGTATCGTCGGTATCGTCGAAAAAGATCCAAATCGATTCTTCGCTGCAGCTTGGTGGCTAGTACTCGCCGAATTTCTCGATGGCGTAGACGGCAAGATAGCACGCATGACAGGTACAGCTAGCCCATTAGGATCTCAGCTTGATTCGTTGGCCGATGCGGTTACTTTTGGCGTGGCACCTGGCATTTTGGTGTTTAGCATGTGGCACTATTACACCGTAGTGACCGGGGAATTTGAATTAAACTTACACCCACGATTACTGATGGTAGCACCTATCGTTTATTCGGCTTGTGCAGTATTGCGTCTTGCGCGCTTTAATGTCGATCACGAAGAAGATGACTTGCGAAAAGAAAACGTACGCTTTGTCGGTTTGCCGTCACCAGGCGCTGCGGGCATGCCCATTTCTATGGTTTTACTTTTCTTTGGCATTGGCGAAATAGAGTTTTTTAATGTGAGTAGCGATATCGCTTTAAGAATTCAAGAAATGATGCTTTATGCGATGCCGCTAATCTTAGTTCTGATGGGAGTCCTAATGGTGTCACGCGTGCCGTTTCCACACTTCTTTGCATGGATGACGCGTTCTGAAAGGCCGGTAGCCACTCTGGCAAAATTCATTTTTATGTTTGGCTTTATGTGCCTCGAGCCCGAGGCTTGCCTGTTTCTATTCTCATGCTGCTATACGCTGGTGCCTATTCTCACTCAGTTTTTGCCTTCACAGCGTATTGCTTAATGACGGTTGTTTATCTAGGGCTGGGCTCCAATCTCGGAGACCGTAAACAAAATCTGCTTAAGGCGGTCGATGCTTTACAAGCTCTTGATTGCTTAAGTCATGTACGTCTCAGTCAGATAATCGAAACAGCCCCTGTCGGTGGGCCACAGCAGAGTGATTACTTGAACGCGGTTGTCGAGTGCCACTGTTCCGTTAGCGCGATTCATCTTTTAGAGCAAGTGCAGATTATTGAACGACAGTTAAAGCGAGAGCGCCTCGGAAGAAACCATCCACGTACCATCGATGTTGACATCTTGCTCTTTGGCGATGAGAGTCATAATAGCGATGCACTTACAGTCCCACATCCGCGCATGCATCAACGCGAGTTCGTAATGCGTTCGCTCGCGGAATTTTTACCAGAGTACTGCGCTAATGCAACAGCTAACATCTAGTCAGCAGCTATCCGCGTTTGTTCGTGGCAGCGATGTAGGCTTGGTGCCTACTATGGGGGCTTTGCATGCTGGGCACGCCTCGTTGGTTGAGCGCGCGAAGCAAGAGAACGCATGTGTAATAGTTTCTATTTTTGTTAATCCCCTGCAATTCAATAAGGCGGATGACTTGCGAAAATATCCTCAAACTCTTATTGCCGACATCGCACTGCTAGAGAAGTTGAATGTCGATGCGGTTTACCTCCCGCAATATGCCGATGTTTATCCCGAAGGCAATGAAGTGCAGCAACTGTCTGCAGGTAGTGCCGGTGATAGCTTCGAAGGCGCAGCACGTCCAGGTCATTTTGATGGTATGCTTACGGTAGTTCATCGCTTGCTACAACAGGTAAGTCCGAGTCATGTTTATTTCGGTGAAAAAGATGCTCAGCAATTGTGCTTGGCGCGATTGATGGTAGACAAATTAGAGATGCCTGTGGAAGTAGTCGGTTGCGATTTAATTCGTGATGCCGACGGCTTGGCTTTGTCGAGCCGTAATGTACATTTGTCTGACGCGGCACGTAATGATGCCTTGCGCTTGCATCAGGCTTTGATTCGCGCTTCTGAAGATTTCGCAGCAGGTGAGCGGCATGCCCAGAACCTACTGAACGTGATTCATGAAGTTCTGAATGGCGGCGATATCAAGGTTGCTTATTGCGCAGTGGTTAACGACAAAACTTTTGCTGAATTAAATGCCGAAGTCGACTGCGGCTCGCGTGTTATCATTGCTGCTGAGATCGGGGGGGTTCACCTTCTGGACAACATTTCGCTCGTTTCATAATGGCTTCTTCTTCTTTGTATATCGACGCGCCGGCGAAAGTAAATTGGCATTTGCAAGTGGTGGGTCGACGTAGCGATGGTTTTCATGAACTGTTAAGCTGTTTTGCCGCTTTAGATTTGTGTGATCGAGTCATTGCAGAAGTGATGCCTGGGGCTCCAAAATCCTGTATTCAGTTGCTGTCGGCGTCACCACATGGCAAGCATTTTCCGCTTGATCCGAGTAACTTGATTATGCGTGCTGAGAAAATATGGCGCGAAAGTGGGGGGGTCGCGCCTCCAATAGCTTGGAGCGTCGAAAAGAATATTCCGGCGCAAGCAGGTCTCGGCGGTGCATCGTCCGATGCAGCGGCCGCGCTGATGTTACTGCAAGACCATGCTAGCCGCCGTTTGCCTGATTCGGCAATTGATCATATCGCAAGCCTACTCGGCGCCGATGTGCCGTTTTTCTTGCAAAGCAACAGTCCAGCTCTCATGGCCGGACGCGGCGACATCTTTGTTTCTGATATTAAGTTACCAGCACAATGGCTGGTGCTCGCCATTCCCGAATTTCGTATTGGAACACCAGAGGTTTTTGCTGAACTCAATGCGCCAGATTTTACGGGTGCTCAGGTTATCGAAGCTAAGGTGTGCGCAAATCCGGGGCCGAATCAATTATTCGAGCCAGCTCTTGCAGTCGAGCCCCTGCTCAAGGAATTTGCCGCTCAATTATCGCAGATTGCGAACTTCTGCATGAGTGGCAGCGGCTCAACAATGTTCGCAGCTTTCAGTGAACAAGATAAAGCAAACGATTGTGCTTTAAGCGTCAATCATCTCTGCAAAAACGTAATTGTCTCGCAAGTTATCCCTGGGCGAGTTCTTTCAGCGGTGAAAAGTTTTTAATGGCAAACGTTCACATTATCGGATTAGGGCGGGTTGGCAGAGCGCTGTCCTTGGCACACAAAAACGCACACGATGATTTGAATGAGTCTGCAAGCACCGTGATTTTCGCTGTGCCGGACGACAAGCTGGCCGATGCGGTTGCTGATTTCTCGACTTGTAATAACTGCCAAGATAAATTTGTAGTTCATGTCAGTGGGGTACATGGTTTGGAGATATTACAGCCCATCGCTGATGCGGGTGCGCAGGTGGCAGCTTTGCATCCGATGATGCAATTTATTGATGCTAATACCGATGTCGAACTTCTTAAACAAAGCTATGTTAGTTGTAGCGCAAGTCAGTCGGCGTATGGCAAGGCATCCGCGTTAGTCGCGTTATGGGGAGCAAAAATGATAACTCTTAATCCCGGAGTTGATCGCCGCCAATACCATTTGGCCTTATCTCTCGTGAGCAACCATCTTACAGGTTTAATGGCTTGGGCAAATGAATTGTTGGTGCCGGCGCTAGGCGGAAATAGTGCCGAAGTGATCGCGCAAATGGCCGCCAGGGCTGTTGCGGCTGTGAGTTGCGATGACCCGCTGAGTTCATTGACTGGGCCGGTGGTGCGTGGTGACGCTAACACCATCGCACAACACATGCAGTCGCTTAACGAACAACAACAACAACGCTACGCTGGCTTGCTACTCAACTTACAAGCATTAGTCGATGAACGCCGCGACACCTAGTTTTGAGAAAACGCGGTTAGCATCGCAGTTGGCGCTATCGGTTTTTGTCGAAAACGAAGATTCTTTACGGCATCAGCTAGATGCCTTAAATGGCGTTGTTGCGGTGATTGAGTTGCGCCTTGATAATGCTCCAGTAAACTTGCGCTTGAATGCAATCGTCGAAGGCTACACTAATTTTAATTTTATTTTGTGTAATCGCGCTGCTCCTCAAGTAGATTACGATGTCGAGCCGAGCGAGCGCCTTTATGTAGATTGGCCGATGGATAGCGCATTACCTGAGGGCCTGCAGCGCTTCCGTGTTATTCATTCGTGGCACGCGCATGATGTGCAAACTGAATACGATTTGGCCGATATCGCTGACAAGTTGTCTGCCGTTAGGCGTCCACATGATTTATGCAAAATGGTGCAATGGTGTGATTACGTCGAAGATTTCGAGCTCTATGCCGATATTGATTTATGCTTCGCTCAAGGTGCCGCAGCGCAGTTTTCACGTATCGTCTCGTTGTTGAATGATGCACCATTCATGTATGTTTCGTTGCCACTGCTACAAACAGCAGTGGGCCAGTTTGATTTACCAACAGCGACTCAGCGCTTTTTTAATGGTATTGATGCCCAAACCGATTTGTGCGGCGTCGTTGGTGATATTAATGTGGCTAGCTCGCAAAGCCCACAGTTATGGCATGCAGCGATGGCCGAAGGGGAGCCACAGAAAACTTTTGCTTATGTACCGCTACCAGTTGCAAACACTTCTGCATTCGAAGCATTAACCGAAGCATGTCAGTTCAAGGCGCTGTCGGT
>CAXGOF010000117.1:0-5720 GCA_964011335.1 uncultured bacterium | reverse complement strand
TCATACGAAAACATCGGCGCGCAATTAGTGCGTCAGGTAGCAGCTAAAACTGCGGACCTTGCCGGCGATGGCACAACTTCTGCGACAGTGCTTGCTGAAGCAATCTTCGAAGAAGGCTTGCGCAATGTAGCTGCGGGCGCGAACCCTATCAATCTTAAGCGCGGCATGGATGCGGCAGTAGATGCTGTTGTTCAATTCCTCGCCAAGAAATCGGCAAAGGTGCGCAGTAATAATGAAATCGAACAAGTGGCCACTATCGCCGCAAACAGCGATACCGAAATTGGCTCTAAGTTGGCCGAAGCTTTCGAGCGAGTTGGGCGCGATGGCGTCATCACTATCGAAGAAGGCAGCTCTCTCGAAACCGAAATCACTTGGGTTGAAGGCATGCAGTTTGATAAGGGCTACTTATCTCCGCACTTCTCAACAAACCTAGAAAAAATGGAGGCCGACCTTGAAGACGCTTACATTTTGGTCTTTGAAAAGAAAATTTCAAATGTACGCGACATGCTGCAAATTCTTGAAGCTGTAGCCAAGTCCGGTAAGCCGTTACTCATTATCGCCGAAGATGTTGAAGGCGAAGCGCTTGCTACTTTGGTGGTAAACAAAATGCGTGGCATCTTTAAGTGTGCCGCTGTTAAGGCTCCAGGCTTTGGCGACCGCCGTAAAGAAATGATGGAAGACATCGCGGTGCTAACGGGGGCAACTGCTCTGATGGAAGACCTCGGCTTTAACCTCGAAGGTGCGACTATCGATCAGCTTGGTACTGCCAAGCGCATTGTAATCACGAAAGATGACACCACCATCATTCAAGGTGGCGGCAAAAAGAAAGCCATCAAAAGCCGCATGGAGCAAATTCGCGCACAGGTTGAACGCACTTCAAGCGACTATGATAAGGAAAAACTTCAAGAGCGCTTGGCCAAGTTAGCTGGTGGCGTTGCGGTGCTAAACGTTGGCGCAGCAACCGAAGCTGAAATGAAAGAAAAGAAAGATCGCGTTGATGATGCTCTTGCATCTGTGCGCGCAGCGGCTGAAGAAGGCATCTTGCCAGGCGGCGGAACATCCCTATTACGCGCGCAGCCGATAATCGATAAGCTCGGCTTGACGGGTGACGAAAAAGCGGGCGCCGAAATTATTCGCCGTGCCTTAGAGGCACCGGTCCGCCAAATAGCAACAAATGCGGGTGTTGACGGTTCAATCATCGTCGAGAATATTCGCCGCGAAAAAATATTCGCTAAGGGGTACGATGCCGCAACAGGCGAGTATGTAAACATGCTTGAAGCTGGCATCATTGATCCGACGAAAGTTGTGCGCGCTACTTTGCAAAACGCAGCCTCTGTTTCTACGCTGCTACTCACCACCGAGGCAATCGTTGCCGACATCCCTGAGCCTGCACCAGCGGCAATGCCTGGGGGTGGTGGCGGTGACCCAATGGGCGGAATGGGCGGAATGGGCGGAATGGGCGGAATGGGCGGCGGCTTCTAAAGCTTAACCCTTAATTACATCGAAGTGATGTAATTCAACGTCTTTGGAGAGGAAGTCGTCTTTGATGGCTTCCTCTTTTACGTAGTCCGTCGATAAATATTTTTTATTACAATCAGCGAATACTGTTGCGACTGCCGACTCGCCCTCTGAGTAATAAGCTAGCTGCAAAGCGCCAAGTAAATTTGCACCTGATGAAATCCCAACGGGTAAGCCGAGTTCTCTTGCCAGGCGCTGCGCCATGCAAATAGAGTCTCCGTCGTAAACAGAAACGATAGAATCCAATGCTTCGAGATCAACGATATCAGGGATGAACTCGTCGCTGATGCCTTGGATGCGATGACTTCCAACTTTATAGCCCGTGGATAATGTTGGCGAATCAAAAGGCTCAAGGGGATGTATTGCTACCTCGGGCGCATGCTCTTTCATGTAACGGTGTACGCCCATGACTGTACCGCCTGTTCCGACACCAGCGACAAATGCCGTAATGGTCGCGCCATACTCTTGCGTTTGGGCGAGCAATTCAGGAGCCGTTGAGTAAGCATGGGCTTCAATATTGGCGTCGTTAGCAAATTGCTTCGGCAAAAACACATTAGCGTTCTCGGCCGCATATTTTTCAGTCATTTCAATACTGCCGACAAAACCGCCTTCTTCCCTTGAAACAGGGACCACGGTGGCCCCTAGAGATTTAATAACATCGGCGCGCTCTTTACTCATCCAGTCAGGCATCAAAATGATTACTTCGTGACCCAGCGCGCGACCTATCCCTGCGAATGCAATACCCGTGTTGCCTGAAGTGGCTTCAACAATAGTGTCGCCTGGCTTAATTGCATCAAGCTCGTAAGCGCAGCGCAAAATGTGTAACGCCATTCGATCCTTAATACTGCCAGTAAGGTTGCCGGATTCGAGTTTAACGAAAATCTTAACGCGCTTACCTTTGATTGTGCAATGCAGCACAAGACAAGGCGTATTGCCGACGAGGTCGTCTAATGCGCTAAGCCGTTGCTCAGGTGTTGATTGTGGTGCCGAAGTGTTCAAAGCGCCGCCATTATAGTGATATTAAAAAAGTTGGTGCCGGGAACAGGAGTCGAACCTGCACGGGATTTTACTCCCACATGGCCCTCAACCATGCGCGTCTGCCAATTCCGCCATCCCGGCTACGATGGACGGGAATTTTACCGCGTTCTGTGTATTAGTCTAGCTAATTTCAGCGAAATCACTCGCTAATCTCAGCTGACACTACAAATTCGACGTGGCGCCGCGACGAATGCAGAGCAATCGACATGGCGTCAAATAATGTTAGCGGTAGCCAAGATTGGTTTTGCTCCTCGACCAACTCGTTTAGGCGATCCTTTGAGCGAACGTCGCGCGCCAACAATTCAGAGTCAACATAAGACTGAAGCTGCCCATTCTCGATTGCGCTTAGCGAAGTGCGTCCATCAAAATGCTTGCTACGCATTTCTTTATCAACTTGCGGGCGCTGTTCCCGCCAAGCGCTTTCGCGCTCTTGCCGCAAAATATATTCTGCTGCCGAGCGCGAAACGTCGCTCAGCCATTGCCGTGAGCGCAGCGGTGAGAACCATGCAAAGAAATGGGCCCCGTTAGGGCTTTTGTTAAGCTCTGACTTAAACGACGGCAAGTATAACAATTGGCGGCGCTTCACCGACGGGTCGCTTGCGGAAAGAAATGCGGTTGAGATAATTTCGCTAGAGTATTTTGCTGAGTTTGTAATAACCAACATGCCTAGCGTTGGGATATGCAGTAAATTAATCTCGCCCGTTCCCGGAATGATTTGCGAAACAAAACTGGTGCCGACTGCGCCGCCAGCAAAAGTAACGTCTTCCACCTTTTGATTTACGTCTCCTGTAAAGCTCGCCCAGTTTTCTTTTAGGTATTCAAACAAATGATCATAGGCCCCCATGTCGCGCACCTTGCCATAAATAGCAAACAGAGGAATAGGCGCATTATCATGTGCCGGGTCGCCGGCTAGTTCCTCATAAGTGTTTTCGCGTAAACTGAAAGCCACGCCTTGGCGATAGACGCTACCAATGCTACCGACGAGGCTCAGCATATTGGGGTAATCGCCCCCCCGAGCTATCTCTGACTCCATCATTGAGCGTAAATCACCAGGGACTAACGTATAGCCCTCGGACAAAAGCTTTGACACCTCCCCAGTAACGGCGCCAAAAGAAAATGATTGTGCCGGCACCATGCTCGCGAACTCTTCAATTTGCTTGCGTTTAACAGAGTTGCCTTGCAACCAGTGTTGCTGATAATCCTTAGCCATCGACAAATCGGTGTCACCACCTACTCGCATTTCAATCCCGCTATCTAAGTTTAAATAGCCGGCGGAATAGCGCAACAACTGCAGATTAAATAGCCGGCCAAAGAATTGCTCGGCGAAGTTATTGCTGTTGCGCGTTGGCCACTCGGGAGCACTTGCGGAATCGCCCCCGAAACGAAAAAACATTTCAAGGGGTGATTCGTTAGGGCCAAGATGGGCGCTTACATTGTCGTGAAATACTGATGCGCGGGCAAGCGAATCTTGCCCGCCGCGTTTATCAAAATCACTAGCAATCGTTAAAAATTCTTTTTCGGATGACAACAGCAACACGTCTTTTACGCGACCGAGGTATGCATCTTGAAAGCCAAACAACTCAAATTGCGGAATACGATAAATGCCACCGCCGATATCTTCCAATTTTAAGGACTCTGGCAACTTGTCGCGCACAAAGTCGAAATTGAGCATGGAGGCCCCGGCCTTCACCTTGAATGATGCCCGCAGCATGATCACTCCCTTAAATTTACTATTAAACTCTGGCTGGCCACGCCCTGCGATTACAACTTCGCGCATGAAGTCCTTCTTTAAGCTAAGGCCTGTTGGCAGGTAATCACTAATCTTAGAAAGTCCGCTCAGCAGCTGCCCAACTTCAAGGTCTCGCGACCATTTGTCGAGAGCGCCACTATCTTTAACGCTAGAGTATTGTGAACTTGACTCAATCTCTGACCAAATCGCAGGCTCAGGGAACTCATTGAAATGGTTGCCCATATCTTGCCACCGCACGAAATAGTCTACCTCGGAAGGCAAGATGGATGCAGTATCATCGAGGCTCTCCTCGAATGGGTCGAAGAAGAAGCTAACAAAGATCAAATATAGCAGCAAAAACAATACTATCAACCCAGCGGCAATCATTGAGAAGCGCCGGGAGCGAAGAGTGGCGCCAATGCGCTCAGCAAGAGTGAAATCTGACATTATGAAGTTATTTAGACGAAGTTAAGGTAAAGTAACGTCCACGTAATTAGTACGAACCATGTCATCAACGAACAGCACAAATGTTAGCTCATTTTCAGAAAAGATGGGCCAAATCGAAGATTCAGCCACCCTATCGGTGATGGGTACGATCAAGGGCTTAATCGCCCAGGGGGTCGATATTATAAATCTAACTGCGGGCGAGCCTGACTTCAGCCCGCCACAATGTGTCAACGATGCCGCGATTAAGGCTATTCAGGATGGTATGGGCCGCTATACGCCCTCAGCTGGCTTGCTCGAATTGCGCGAAACGGTAGCTGAAGTCATTGGCAATGAGATTGGTATTAACTATGAAGCTAAAAATGTCGTGGTCAGCAACGGCGGGAAAATATCTATCGTGCAAGCTCTTATGGCGATTCTTAACGATGGCGATGAGGTGCTTATCCCTTTCCCATCCTGGACTTCATACCCTGAGATGGTAAAGCTGGCTGGCGGCGTGCCAGCAATGGTTAGCTGTGATAAAAACATGTTGCCTGATTTAGATGCGCTTGAAGCGGCATGCACTGAGCGCACTGTTGCCATTTTGCTTAACACTCCGTCTAACCCTACCGGCGTTGTCTTCTCCGAAAATTTCACCCGACAGCTCGGGGAGTGGTGCTTAGCAAAGGGCTTGCGCGTAATTAGCGACGAAATGTATTGCTCATTAACTTACAACGGTGCCAAGCACTACTCTCCGCTAGTAGTTGTACCAGAGCTGCAAAAAACAAGTGCCTGGATTGGCGGTATGAGCAAATCTTTTGCCATGACTGGCTGGAGAATGGGCTATTTTGCCGGTCCCGCAGATTGGGCGGCTATTGTCGCGCGTATTCAATCACAACTTACAGGGTCGCCAAACTCTATTTCGCAATACGCTTCAATAGCCGGTTTAAAAAATGGCGCAGCCGAGCGCGAAACCATGCGCCTAGAGTTTGAGAAGCGCAGCCGACTCATT
>CAXGOF010000116.1:0-5722 GCA_964011335.1 uncultured bacterium | reverse complement strand
CATCATGGCATTGGTCACTTATCGATTAATTATGTCATTCCGTTCATAACTTGGACTGGAAACGGTCAAGTTAAAGCGGACCTAATAGCCCTCAACTCTGCCACTCACCGCGACCCGGGCATCGACGACCCTCGTCCACAAATTGGTCGATTACCAGTTATCCGTAACGCCGATGTTGGGAACTTATGTTTATCTCTTTTAGGGATGCCGCCTATCGCGAATTCGACACGTAACACTCAACAGAGTATCGTAATTAAATGATGCGAGATACTATCCTCGCTATAGATCAGGGCACGACCTCGTCGCGGGTTATTCTTTTTGGCCTTGGTGGAGAAGTACTTCAGTCTTTCCAGCACGAGCTTGCTAGCAGTTACCCACAAAGTGGATGGGTTGAGCAAGATGCTAATTCGATATGGGATGATGTTTTTAGACTGTGTAGCGAAGCTGTTACGTATGCTAAACTCAATAATCTACGAATCGCTTCTATGGGCATTACGAATCAAAGAGAGACTGTTGTTTTCTTTGACAAGACCACTCATCTCGCGCTTTCTTCGGCGATTGTTTGGCAAGATCGCCGGACTGCGGAAGCTTGCCAAAAGCTCATAGATGCGGGACGCAGCGAGTTTGTAAAGCGGCGTACTGGGCTGATAATCGACCCCTATTTTTCAGCAAGCAAAATTGAGTGGGGGCTAAAACACGATAGCAAAGTTCAAGAGGCGTTGGCTAATCAAAATTTAGGCGTCGCTACTATCGATAGCTGGTTGCTATACAAATTAACCCATGGCAAGCTGCACGCCACTGATTCATCTAACGCCTCGCGAACAATGTTGTTTGACATAGTCGAACACCGCTGGTGCGAGGAGCTACTCGCGCTGTTTGATGTTCCACAAGAAATATTACCACGTGTAATGAACTCGATTGACGATTACGGGTCCACTGCGGATGGGCTATTTGATATAACTATACCCATCCGCGCGCTGATTGGTGATCAGCAGTCGTCAGCTATTGGACAACACTGCCTCACTAAAGGCGATGGTAAATGCACGCTTGGTACGGGCGCTTTTGCGATACAAAACGTCGGCGACGTATTCCGTCCGAACGACAGCGGGCTATTAACAACAATCTTATTCAGCTATAAAGGCACGATTACCTACGCCACGGAGGGCAGCATTTTTTCAAGTGGTAGCACCATACAGTGGTTACGCGATTCGCTAGGCATCCTCGACCACACTAGCGACAGTGAAAAAATTGCCGCCAGCATCGACAGCACCGGTGGAGTCTACTTAGTGCCGGCATTCAGCGGGCTTGCCGCGCCGCATTGGATCCCTGATGCGCGGGCAGTAATGATTGGTATCAGCAGCAAAACTACACGCAAAGAAATCGTCCGCGCGGCGCTCGAGGCCGTTAGTTATCAATGTCACGACATCTTCTCAAGTGATTTGCCCGACGCCTTAAAAGTAGATGGTGGAATGGCGGCAAACGATTGGCTTTTACAGCACCTTGCCGATATTCTGCAATGCCGTGTAGTGCGCCCCTCCAACCTTGAAGCAACCGCCTGGGGAGCAGCGCGTTGTGCCGCCATTGGACACGGCTTATTATGCCTCGACAGTTACGTTACAATAAGCGGTGACAGCTTCGCACCAACGATAAAAAATGACGAGCGCCAAAAACTTTTAACAGGCTGGCGCGCCGCAGTCGACAGCTGCATTAAACTAAATGCCTAACTCTATACGTCCGCGTAATGCTTTGCTTGCTGCCATTAAACGCATATGGTGGCTAATGGCAACACTGCTAGTCATCATGAGTGGCTTTCGCCTGCTCTTCGCGATTCAGTTTGCTCACCCTGAGATATTTACCGATTTCTTCAGCGCCTTACCCTCAGCGTTCGCCTTCGGGGTATTGCACGACTTGCGAATCCTGTCATTGATTTCGCTGCCAACGACTCTTTCACTTTTGTGGATGCGCCAGCGCACGGCAAAACGCTGGGGTCTTTGGTTATCCCGAACGACACTTTACTGGACCTTCGTGATTTCATTCATTTTCATCGCACTTGCCGGTGATCAAATCTACTATTCTTACTTTCAGAGCCACTTCAACATTCTCGCCTTTGGCGCAGTTGAAGACGATGTCGGTGCCGTACTGATTAGTGCCTGGGAAACATACCCAGTGGCCCTGTACTTGGCAATGATTCTCGGGACCACCTATTTGCTCTACCGAGTAGTGCGCCGCGCCTTTCTTGTTTCACACTTCTTGCATATCGAAAAACAGCCCGAGAGAGAACAAGTCGAAATGATGTTCAATTGGCATTTCAGCTGTCATTTAGTATGCACTGTTATTCTTTGCTCGATATCGCTAACGCCGGTATTTGTCGAACTTAACAAAGATTTTCCGCAATCAAACTTTGTGCGTTCGGTAAGCGAAAACGCGGTTGAGAAGCTTGCCGAAACGGTCTGGAACCGAATACAAGAGGGCGAGCTATCGACAGCCAAAGAATTTGGCTACGCTACAGCTGACGACGCTCTTAGAGAACTATTCCCCAACGGTATCTTTGAGGGCGAAACAGCCTTCAGCAAGATTCCCACGCAATATTTTAAACCCGAAATTAGCAGTGACAGCAAACCGCACGTAGTGTTGGTGGTCATGGAAAGTTTCGCCACTCATCTACTGCGCTTCCAAGGCAATGACTTCGATTTGCTTGGCAGTTCTAAACAACATTTTGACGACGGTGTTCTCTTTGAGCGCTTCTTGCCAACCGATAATATTTCTGCCGGCAGTATTCTTGGCCTATTCACTAATTTACCTTACCGGCCAAACACTAAACAGTTATCGCAGGGCACAAGCCAAGGTGTCACTTTCCCAACCTCCTCTGCTTCACTGTTTGCTAACCAAGGCTATGACACCGCTTTTTATTATGGCGGAGAAACAAACTGGCGCGACCTCGACAAGTTCTTGCCTTTACAAAACTATAAAGAGATCGTCGGTCAAGAAGAAATTGCAGAACGCTACCAACTAGACTTAGAACAGGATGCTGCGCCATGGGGGCTCTGGGATGAGCATTTGTTCCGCGCAGCAAGTGACCGACTAAAGGAAGCGCAACGCCCTACATTTATGGTTGTGTTTACCACAACCAATCATCCGCCAAATCAGTTGCCAGCAAACTTTGATCTTCCAGAATTAAACCCAAGCAAATCGTTTTTGCAACTGGCCGCGGGCAACCAAGATTTAAGTACCATACAGCAGCAGCAGATTTTAACTTATCAATATTCAAATCACCAGCTGGGTCATTTTCTAGACGACTTAGAGACAAGCGGGATTGCAAACGACACGGTAATTGGCATCACCGGTGACCACACCGCTGGCATGGGCATCCCTTTTGCTCAGAGCGAGTTGATTCTCAAGCGCGCCGTACCCTTTGTATTACTCACGCCCGATTCCATCAGCAAGCAATACCAGGCAAATCCACTGACGCCAGGCAGCCATAAAGATGTCATCCCCACCCTGTTTCATGTTGCAGGATTGGGACATAAAGGCTACAAAGGCCTGGGCACAAGCCTCCTCGACGACAGCGTCTACCATTTTGGGTGCAATGCCGATGGCTTCGTGATTTACGATGGCGGCCTGGTAAATATGCGGCAGGATGGGTTCGATAGCTACAGGTGGTCTGGCAACGGCTATTTAATTAACGACGAGTCTGATGACGAAAATGCTGAAATGGCTGTAAATCGCTACAAGGCGATTGTATCGCTCTGCGATTGGCTAATTTTCGCGTTTTCAAACTAATTTATCAGCGGAAATACGTTAAGATTGGTGTGTACCAACGTAGGTAGCACAATGAAAAAAATAATTAGCACAACTTTAGCTTTAGTCGGCATAGCTGTTTTCAGCTCTCCGGCATTTGGCGCCCTTCAATGATGAGGCGGCAGCAGCGGCGGCCCTCGCGGCGGCGCTGGTTACTCGGGTCCGGGTGACACATCAAATCCAGGAGGCGCAGGTCCTGCTTCTCCATCTACTCCTACCGGTGGTGGCGTTCCAGGCGCACCTTCAACACCAGGTGGCGGCGGCGCAGGTCCAGCAACCCCAGCAGGCGGTGGCGCAGCAATGCCATTACCGCCGCACGGTAAAACGGCTAAAGATATGATGAAGCTAAAGTGGGATTTTCCTACTCATAACATCTATAAGCGCGACGAGGCCAAAGGCGCCAACGCAACTATTGCAACAGAGATAGAGGCCGCTCTTCCAGAGCAAGAAGCTTACTACACAGTTGCTGGCGACGATCGCCGCCCGTTGCTAGTGCTTCGCGAGTGCTTGCTATGTAACGGCACGGATGACGCACTCCTTTCAAGTTATGAGAATAATGAGGCCGTCTTGATAGTTACGCGTTGGTTCCATTGCGTCAAGTTACCTACAGACATTCTTAATGACGAGCATCCATTCCATACTTTGTTTGAGGGTGACCACCCGCCGCACTTATTCGTCTCACGCTGGGATGGTAGTAATCCAATTGCATTGCGCGGAGATTTGTCTCGTAGCGAATTGCTCGGCAACATGCACGAAACCTTGAAGGCCGAATACAAAAAAGACGCAAAGAAGGCCGCTAAGGAAATAACTAAGCTCATGTATGTGTACGACATGCTTGATGAAAAGATTCAACGTCTTGAAATCACAATCGACGACGAGCTAGAAAAACGTGGTCCTAAGTCTAAAAAGCTTAAAAAGTATGGCAAGCAGCTAGAGGCCGCACAAAAAGAGATGGTAGCAGCTAAGGAAAAGGAAGCCGTGCTTTCTAACCTTCAGCTAAGGAACCCTGACGAAGCGCCAAACGCACTAGAAGAACTTCTAGAGTCGCGTAAAAACGACCTGCCGGCTGGTCAGTAATTTATTACAATTAGGGAGATGCATCGTCGCTCCCTAATTGTACGTTTCTCTCTTTTGTGCTTAGCGTTAGTCACATGTACTACACTTGCTAGCGCACAAAAGAAGAAAGACGACGAGAAAGAGCAAAAATATAGGGAAGATCCGTACACCGAAAATATCGAAGATGTATGGCGTGCAGCCGGATATGAAGCCATGGGCGATTTTGGCTGGGCCGATGGGCACGGTACTGTAAACATCGAAGATGCTATTGGCGAAGAAGAGATAATCTTCATCGAAACAAAGCACTTTAAGATTGGTTGTTGTTTACCGAGCTATAAGATTCCTCGCGAAGACAAAGTAGAGAAAAGCAAAATAGAAAGCGAGCTCGATGAGTTACGCGAATTTATCCCGAACATACCTCGGCGCGTGAAGGTGCTCGATAAATGGCTACGGCTCCACCTGTATGCCATGCGTGTCGAAAAGCTATACGCTAGTATCCAGGGTATCCTGCAAGTTAGCGACGACGATTTCCCAACGGGCCCTGGTCAATTGAAAAACGGTAAGTACATGGGTGAAGGCCCCTACTTAGGGATGAAATCTAAGTTTACTTTGCTGCTGTTTGACAAAGAGAGTAGTGTTGGCCGTTACCGCACAGCATTCATGGGGGAGACGGGAATCATCCCTATTCGCTTTTTGTTTCCAGGCGAAGGCACTCTACTATATGCCTGTGCCGCCCAAAATGAGGGCCTCGCTTCTGATACGACCATGCATTGCGCAATGGTGTACGCCGTTACTCAAAATCTTCTAAACGGTTACCGGCACTATGGTCAAGTGATGCCGACTTGGTTGCCGCCGGGCGTTGCTCATT
>CAXGOF010000115.1:0-5790 GCA_964011335.1 uncultured bacterium | reverse complement strand
AATGTCAAGGTCTTGAGGGCTAGTTACAACACGGCCACCAGCGCCATCAAGCAGCGGCAATGGTGCGCCGCCATCATCGCCCGCAACAGCTGAAGTCGCGATGCCACCGTTTTCAAGATAGAAACCGCGCGTTGAACGAACACCGCCTTCAATTTCACCGAGCTCACTGCCTTTAATCACGACACGCAAAACCACATTCGGGTCGAACGTATCGTAGCTGCTTAGTCCGGGATTAGATGTTGCATCGGCAACAAACATAAAAGTGTTTTTTGCAATGTAATTGCCCGCATTTGCGAATGAACCGTTTGGTACACCACTAGCTGCATCAGAAGTACCGGGAAAACCAATACCCGGAGTCACTTGAATGCCATCGCGTTCGAAAGTGAGTGCAGTCACGCCCCTCGACCCTGCTTTAGCCACCCACCGCTCGCGAATTGGGCCCGATGCGCCCCCGCCGTAATAAGTATAGCCATTAATAAATGCGCGGCCTTCGACGGGTGAACTTTCACCTGTTGCTTTGTTGTAAGCTGTAACTGTAATTGCGCCCGTCAAACCATTATTGGCAAGGCCTCCTGCTGTAGGATCAAGGACTGAAGTTTCGTCGATGTCACCAGTAAAGCTAACTACCACGAAGTGGTTGCCAGGAGCGTTCGCTGGATTAACTGCTGCTGCTGGCCATGCGGCCGGCGGCAAAATAGGATTCAAGTCCGTCGAAGGATTATTGTATAAATCTTCCAGCGAACGGATCTCAATAATCTGTGCAGTTGGAGCGCCAGTAGCTGGGTCTGCAATAGGAATGAGGTAAGGCAGGATTCGGCCAAAGCCATTGGTCACTTCTGTCAAGGCCATCACTGAAGAGTTTTCACTACCTGAGCCACCCTTGACTTCGTCGGTATTAAAACATGAAATAGCGAAAGCAACTAATGCTAGCGCAAAGACTTTGGTTATTTGACTTGGATTCATCTTGAGTATTTATCTTGCCTAAGGAGGTACAGCTACTTAGGGCAATTATCATGCCATGTTTTCTGCTCTATGACTAGTAAATATGGGCACTAAACTTATTTTTTGCACTATTTAGTGCGTTTCCGCACAGTGGTAGTGGAAATCCGCACAGCGAAGCGTCAGAATCTACTCATGCCTAAAGAATCCTCCTTCTCGACCGATGTTGGCGCACTGGCCGAGGGTGAATACGAACGTAGCCTTAGCCCTAAAGACTTTAATGACTTCTTAGGCCAAAAAGAGCTTCTAGCGCCTTTAAAGCTGATGATTACCGCCTGTGAACAGCGCGATGAAGCTCTCGAGCATCTGCTGTTCACGGGTCAACCAGGGCTCGGGAAGACATCGCTGGCTTTGGCCTTAGGTAACGAACTGCAACGCCCATTGAAGATTATTTCTGGCCCAGCGCTGAACCGAGCCAAAGATCTGGTCGGAATTCTCAGTCAGCTTACCGCGGGATCGATTCTTTTCATCGATGAAATCCATCGTATGAATATCGAAATCGAGGAATACCTCTATAGCGCCATGGACCGCTTTCAAATTGAATGGACTTTCGACAGTGGCGAGCATGCGCGATTGCTGAAGCTCGATATCCAGCCCTTCACCTTGGTGGGTGCTACTACTCGCGAAGCTCTGCTCAGCCCACCGTTTCGTTCACGCTTTGGGCACCGCCTGTCATTTCAACCATATGACACCGATTCTATTTGTCAGATCTTGCTACGTTCAGCTAAGCTACTCGGCGTACAACTCGACGAAGATGCTGCGCTGACTTTGGCGAAATTTTCACGTGGTACTCCGCGTATTGCCAATCGCTTGTTGCGGCGTGCGCGCGATTTGGCTCAAATTGATTTTAATGGCGTGATTGATCAACCGTGTTGTGAGCAAACTCTGGCGATGCTCAACATCGACGATAATGGCCTTGAAGAAAGTGATCGCAAAGTTCTAAAGGCCTTGGCTCTGGTAGAAGAATCGCGCCCACTAGGGCTAAAAAACCTTAGTGTTGCAGCAAACGAAGCTGAAGACACACTTGCTGAAGTTATTGAACCATGGCTTATTCAACAAGGCTTCATGCAACGTACCCCGCAAGGCCGTATCATCACGGCTGCTGGCAAAGCCGCTATAGAACGGGCTAACGTTCATGAGTAAGAAGCTAGGTGTTGGTTTCGTAGCCCTTTTTAGCGTCTTGGCTATTTTGTTGGCGCAAGTCCTGACCGTTGCCCCACCGGTGCCAGATGTGGTCAACCCATTTGTTACTGTAAAGCTAAAATCTCTGTCACGCAATGATGCTTTGCCTCTAGAAATATCGGGTCGTTGGCAATTAATAGACTCAAAGACCAATGAAGTCCTAATCGAACGCGACAATTTTCAAGGTGATTTAGTGTGCGACATTACCGGTCCGAAATTGGGCGCTTATGCCGCTAATCGTGAGAAGGTTTATTTACATTGTGACAGTAAAGACGCCCTGCGACTTAATTACTTTAGTTATCCTGGCGAACTCATCATTGAAGCCGAGCGCAACAGGCTTAATCAGTATCAACAGCTCAATCTGTACCTGCGACTAAAGCTTGAGGACTATGTGCTCGGAGTCATCTGCGGTGAGCTCCCTTCCCAGACTCCGAGTATTGGCGCCGCCCTCGAAGCGCAATCTATTGCGGCGCGCACTTATGCCATTTTTAAGATACAGCAAGGTAAACAGTTACGCGGTGATTCACGCGACCAAGTTTACAAAGGCAGCGACCATAATACTCAACAGGCAAGAGACGCCATCCATGCGACGCGTGGTTTAGTGCTTAGCGAAGATGGCTTAATCTTGCCCAGTTTTTTTCATCGCAGTTGTGGCGGCGGTACGGCAAATTCTTTTCAGGCCGAATTCAGTAAAACCAAAATCAATGCTCTTGTTGGCAGCATCGACCCGCAATGCGGAGATGTTTACCAGCGGTGGCAACGCACTGTTCCGGTGGAGAAACTCGATAAGCTAAGTACCGAATTCAAACTAGGTGATACCCTACAAGCGCTGAACACCGTGTCCAAAGATAAGTTTCAGCGACGCTTAGTGATGCGGTTGCAAGGGGAAAACGGCCATCATGATTTAACTGGCGAGTTTATGCGCGCCCGCCTTGGCTTGCCATCGATGATTTGGCACGGTTTGATTCTTAATCGTGATGGATCGATTACCATCACTGGCTCTGGGCACGGTCATGGCATAGGTTTTTGTCAAGAAGGCGCCATGCGCCAAGCGAAACAGGGCTTAAACTATGCAACCATCTTGCAGCACTACTATCCTGGTGCTAGGGTCGAATCTTTAACGGCCAATCTGTTTAATCAATGAGCTTCAAATTCAGTTTACACCAAGGTGAGGGATCGTCGCCACGACTTGGTACTTTGCACACGCCGCATGGTGATGTTTCGACTCCACATTTTATGCCGGTGGCGACGCGTGGCATTATGCGCGGGCCGTGGCCGCAAACTCTAAAGCCGATGGGTGTAGAGATGATACTGGCCAATAGTTTTCATTTGTTCGCACGACCTGGCACCGAACTTATTGCGAAGCTTGGAGGTTTACATAAAGCAATGGCTTGGGATGGACCTATACTCACCGACTCGGGCGGTTTTCAGGCATTCTCTTTAACCACTTCAAAGATAACAAATAACGGTGTGAAAATGCGCCACCCAGTAGACGGTTCGTACGTCGACTGGACCCCCTATCGCGCCTTTGAAGTGCAACAATCTTTAGGCCCTGACGTGGCAATGTTACTTGACGAATGCCCCGCCGATCCGCGTGATCGCGATTCGGTGGCGATGGCGATTAAGCGCACCATTAACTGGGCGAAGATACAGCGCGAGATGCACGAGGCACGAGGAGGATTCGGAAGTGGGCAAGCACAGTTTGGCATCGTACAAGGAGGCGTGTTTAAAGATTTCCGCCAAGAGTGCGCAAGCAAGTTGATTGAACTTGAATTCGATGGTTACGCTGTCGGCGGAGTTTCCGTAGGTGAAGGTCACCAGGCAATGATGGATGGCGTACGCTTTTCAACGAACCTACTGCCTAAAGACAAGGTGCGATACTTGATGGGTGTTGGCACTCCACTTGACTTGGTCGAGTCGGTGGCGCGTGGCATTGATATCTTCGATTGCGTGTACCCTACTCGCTCGGGCCGTTATGGTTCGTTCATGACCAACGAAGGCATGATGCATATTCATAATGCATGTTTTGCCGACGACACTCGACCGCTAATGGAAGGTTGCGAGTGCGACTCTTGTTTGACGAAAATGCCACGCGGCATGTTGCGTGCGGCTCTTAAAGAACGCGAGATGGTGGCGGCCGCAATGTTGGCGCATCATAACTTGCATTACTTAGTCAACTTAATGAAGCTCATCCGTGGAGCAATAGCTGATGGCAGCTTTGAACAACTGCGAGCGAAAGTTGTAGCCGCTTACCCCGCCAAGAGTTGATTTAGCTATTCGGATATTTACGTATTGCCCCGACGGTAGTGATTGAAACGGCAACACCGATAAGCATCAAGGCCAACGCCAGGATGAACAACAACCACTGTGCTTGTTGGGCGAAGCTCATTAGCTTATTGCTTAAACCAAACATGGTCATAGCAATCATGAATACAGCCGGAATCGCTAGTGGCCAAACCGTGCGCTTGCGTTGGCGCAAGTATGCCGTTGCGGTGAGCAAGGCCAGGCCAGCAATCAATTGATTAGTAGCACCGAAGAGCTCCCAGAGGCTGAGGCCAGCGGCCTTGCCATCTATTTCATAAAAAGCGAAAAAGCAGATAAACGCGCAGGCTGTTAAAGTCGCGAGGTAGCGATTTTTTATACCGAGTTCTTCAAGGTTGAAGCGTAACAAACGAGTAGCTGAATCGAGAGTAGTTAATGCGAACGAAACAACTACCATTGCCACTAATGTAATAGCTAACTCTTCTGGCACACCGAGGTGCGCAATGAACGATGCAGAGCCGTGAATGAACACGCCGAGCTTTGCAGCTAAATTGTCGGCCACTGCGGACCAGTTAACGTAAAGCTTTGCCCACGCCGTACTGCTGCCGAGAGTTGTTGTGCAAGCCAAAACTGCGATCAGCCCAAGCAGCGATTCGGCGATCATACCGCCATAGCCGATGGGCCGTGCATGCATCTCGTTGTCCAACTGTCGCGCCGAAGTACCGCTGGCAACTAAGGAATGGAAACCGCTTGCTGCCCCGCAGGCAATCGTGATAAACACAAAAGGCAGAATCGGTGGCGCCCCAATGGGGTTACTATTGAAAGCAGGTGCATCGAAGCTTGGGCTCTGTATAAAGAATCCGCAGTACATCAAAATCAAACCGAGCACTAGCAACAGCGAGTTTAAGAAATCTCTAGCCTGAAGCAATAACCACACCGGCATCACGCTAGCAGTAAAGGCATATGTCATTAATATCCACGTCCATTGGGTAGATGATGGCCACAGGTTTTCTGGCAAGCCCATCGTTGGCACGTTATAAGCAACTGCAATTAATGCTAACAATGCACTGAACCCTCCTATGGTTACTTTTAGCAAAGACACTTGTTTACGTTTAAGTAGCCATCCGCAAATTAATGCTACTATGATCAGGCCGATGGATGGCATGACTACTTCAGGGAAACTCGTAGTACTGGCGCTGAGTTGTTGCGGATTGAAGTCGTCGCCCCAGCTAAACAACAATGAGATAATGAAGACAAAAACGCCCATCGCCAATGAAACGCCGAAAGTTATTAACAGCAGAAACAACATCTTGGCTCGGTTACCAAGTATGTCTTCGCAGAGAGCAC
>CAXGOF010000114.1:0-5830 GCA_964011335.1 uncultured bacterium | reverse complement strand
GCGCAGCGCGAATTGATTGTTGAGCAAATCAAAGCAATGGTCACTGATGGGTTGCTCGCCTCACAATCAGGGCGCATTTTCCAGGCAAGCGGGTTTCTCGGGCGCCCAGCGCAGCTAGACAGCGAAGGCTTAAGCTTAGTTGAGCTGTCAGCCCTAGATTGGTTTGTCGAACACGGCGCCCATGACTTGGTCGGCGAAACACAGCAATCGGGAGGCTTGTCGCACAGCGAAGACCCGCAATACCCGCTTCCACAAAACGAAGAAATAAACGAAGGGTTTTGTTTAGATATTTGCATCGGTGGCGGCGCCTATATTTGTGGAGAAGAAACCGCGCTGATTGAAAGCATGGAAGGCAAGCGCCCGCAACCGCGACATAAGCCTCCGTTTCCAACGACAAGTGGTTTGTGGCAATTGCCCACCTTGGTAAATAACGTTGAAACTTTTTGGTGGGCCGAGCGTTTATTAAGCGGCGAGTGGCGGGAAGACGCCGAGCGCTTGTTTTCAATATCAGGCGCAGTGAACAAACCAGGTGTTTATCAGGCTCCGGTAGGGACGACAGCAAGTGTATTGATTAACGACTACGCAGGCGGAGT
This sequence comes from uncultured bacterium, assembly GCA_964011335.1. Classification (GTDB taxonomy): domain Bacteria; phylum Planctomycetota; class UBA1135; order UBA1135; family UBA1135; genus JAPKEZ01. The sequence goes on along the minus strand of CAXGOF010000114.1, from coordinate 5,237 downwards.
GATAGATAACACAATGATCAGCTGCTGGATTCCCGGCGGAGCCGCTACCGGAGTTTTGCCAGCATCGCTGCTTGACAGCAAAATGGATAACGATTGTTTGCGAGAGCATGGCACGGCTTTAGGTACTGCTGCGATAGTCGTATTTAACGACCAAAGCGCCCTTGAGGTATCGATAAAAATCATGCAGTTCTTTGCGCAAGAGTCGTGTTCGCAGTGCACACCGTGCCGAATAGGTTGTGCGGAATTCGCCGATTATCTTGCTGACGACCAGCACCATTGGCCGCACAGTGGATCAGTCGATGAGTGGCTGCAGACAATGGAGCTCGGCTCAATCTGCGGGCTTGGTTTCACGGCGCCACTTATCGTGCGCCAACTGCGAAAGCATTTTGGCTTTGAGGTGCAGCATGCCAGCTAACACTTTAATAATCAATGGTAAAGATGTTGAAGTCTTGCACGGCGAATCACTGCTTGACGCTTGTGCAAAAATTGGGATCAACCTCCCCACTGCCTGCCACGATAGTCGGCTCGAAGCATACGGTGGATGCCGGACCTGCTTGGTTGACTTAGACGGTGCTCCGCGTCCAGTGCCGGCGTGTAAGACATTTACTAGCCCTGGGATGAAGGTCGAAACGTCCGGTGTGGTATTAGATACTGTTCTCACGACTGTTGACGAGATGCTTGCGTGCTCATCGCGCGCCGCAATAGAAACATGGACGGATGACAACAGGTTTATCGGGTATGACCCGACGCAATGCATTATGTGTGACAGGTGCGTGCGTTATTGTGACGAGATTATGCAATGTAACGCGCTCGAACATGTCGGCCAAGGTAGCGAGGCCTTTATTCAGCCAACCCAGGGCGAATCTTTTTTAGATACTAGTTGCGAGCTTTGCGGAGGATGTGTTGGCACCTGCCCAACGGATGCCTTGTACAGTAAACAAAGTCTAGAAGTGTTTGACAAACAAAGCGACGAAGTGTCAACCACTACTCGCACCGTGTGTAATTATTGCGGAGTAGGCTGCATTATTGATATCGAAACGCAGGGGAATACCGTAATTGACATTGATGCACAAACTGGCGTTGGCCCTAACGACGGGCATCTCTGCAGCAAAGGTCGATTTGCCTGGCAATTCATCAATCATCCGGATCGCCTAACGTCTCCTTTAATTCGCAACTACGACAATGGCGAGCTCGAGGAAACGTCGTGGGAAAATGCGTTAGCGGTAGCCGCGCAAAAGATGAGCGCGGTAAAGCAGCAGTACGGTGCTGACGGGATTGCTTTTTTGGCCTCATCGCGCTGCACCAATGAAGATGTTTACGCCTTACAAAAATTAGCGCGCGCGGCTATTGGCACGAATAATGTCCACTCTTGCGCTGCCACTTGACACGCGCCAACAGTTTATGGTCTGGTCAGATCATTGGGAACCGGCGCGATGACAAATTCTATTGCTGAAATTGAAAACAGCGAATGCATGCTAGTGGTGGGGAGCAATACCACCGACGCTCATCCAGTATTGGCGTTGCGCATGAAAAAAGCCTTACGCAACGGCGCAAAATTATTGGTAGTAGATCCGCGCAAAACCTGGCTGGCTGAACGGGCCGACGTGCATTTGCAAATTAAGCCAGGCACCGATATTCCACTAATGAATGCCATTGCTAATGTCATCATTAGCGAAGACTTGCACGACAAGCAATATGTAGAAACTTTAAGCGAGGGCTTCGAAGAGATGAGCGAGGCGGCTGCTGAGTGGCCGGTTGAGCGTGCCGCTGAAACTTGTGAGGTAAGCGCCAACGACATTCGACGGGCTGCGCGCATTTATGCCGGCTATAAGCACGCAGGTATTTACTATACCCTTGGCATCACAGAACATGTTTGTGGGGTTGACAACGTCCGCAGTTTATCGAATCTTGCAATCATAACCGGCCACATTGGTTATGAGGCAACAGGCGTTAATCCTTTGCGCGGCCAAAACAATGTGCAAGGCTGTAACGACATGGGCAATAACCCGGTATATTTCCCTGGCTACCAAGAAGTGGCCGACGCTGCAGTAACTGAAAAGTTCTCGCAAGCGTGGGGTGTAGAATTATCACAAACGCCAGGCCTCCGTCTCGATCAAATGCTAGACGGCATGCATGATGACAGTATTAAAGCATTCTTTGTAATGGGTGAAGACCCAGTTCTTTCTGAGCCGAATGCTGAACACGTCCACAAAGGCTTCAAAAAAATAGATGTATTGATTAGCCAAGATATTTTTCTAAATGAAACGGCGCGGCTCTACGCCGACGTTGTCTTCCCAGCGACATGTTTCGCCGAGAAAGAGGGCACCTTCACTAACTCCGAGCGCCGCGTGCAGAGAGTTCGAAAGGCAGTAGATGCGCCAGGGCAAGCACGCTCTGATACGCAAATCATTTTTGACTTAGCAAAACAGCTTGGGCATGATTGGGGTGAAGCGCAGCCACCTAAAGTTTGGGATGAGTTTGCAAGATTGTCGCCTCAGTTTTCTGGGATCAACTATGAGCGCATCGAAGACGAAGGAATCCAGTGGCCCTGTCCTGACGCTTCGCATCCCGGTACTAAGGTTTTGCACGAGGGTGCGCCGATTCGCGGTAAGGGGAAGCTGTACCCGCTTGATCACATCAAGCCCTGGGAAGAGGCCGACGCCGAGTACCCGCTGACGCTTAGCACCGGCAGAACCCTCTACCATTACAATTCTGCGACGCAAACCTTGCGCAATGAAGGCCATCGAGAAAAAGAGCCCACGTGCTTTTTTGAGATTTCGCCTGGTGATGCTCGCGACCTAAATATTGCTGATAAGGAAGCAATTACTGTCCAGTCGCGCCGCGGAAGCATCGTTTCGCGGGCAAAAGTAAGTGAAAAAGTGAGAAAAGGAGTGATTTGGATGCCGATGCACTATGCTGAGGCGAGCGCAAACACGCTTACTGGGGACGGAAAAGATTTGAAAGTGGGCACCCCAGAGTACAAGCTTTGCGCTGTACGCTTACACAAATCGTAATTTTCTCCGATAATTACAACCATGGGAATCGAAGGCATCATCGTTCTGCTCTTAGTCGCTGTAGTTTTAGTACTGCTAGTGCTTGAGAAAGTAGGTATAGACGCAATTGGTATCGGGCTGGTTGTGGTCTTGGTTCTGCTCGGCTACATCATAAAAATATTTGATCCAGCCTTTGTGCCCGAGGAAAGATTGCTCGGAGTTGACGACGCCCTGCACTTGTTCGGCAATTCAGCGGTGGTGATGGTGGCTGCACTTTATGTTATGGGAGAAGGCTTGTCTCGCACCGGTGCTGTAGAATTTTTCGCTGGCTTGGTGATGAGGCTTTCTGGTGGCCGCGAACGGCGCATGATTTTGTTCGTCGCATTGACCGCATGTATTTGTTCTGCCTTCCTGAATAATACCGCAGTAGTTGTGGTGTTCATCCCAGTGCTGGTGGGGATGGCTAAAGAGACAGGGGTCCCCGTTACACGGCTACTCATTCCGATGGCCTTCGGTACTATTCTCGGCGGTATGACAACTTTGGTGGGTACATCCACCAACCTACTCGTAAGTGGCGTCGCCGTAGAGTTCGGTTATGAGTCCATCGGCATGTTCGAGATGGCGCCAGTTGGTGTAGTAATATCAATAGTAGGCATTTTCTTTATAGCTATATTCGCGCGATACCTATTGCCGAATCGTCAATCTTTATCAGCAATGATGGCCGACAGCGGTCACCGCGAATACGTCACTGAGTTAACAATTAGTGCCGAGTCGCCACTGCAGGGGAAAAGCTACGCCGATGTTTTTGACGACTTGAAGGCAGAGCTACTATTCGTCGTGCGTGGTGAAGCCATGATGTCGCCCCCTTACCGCCAAGAAATGGTGCAAGCGGGAGACATCATTATGGTGCGTGGCACCGTTGATTGTATTGCCAATATGGAGGGCGACTTAAAGCTTGACCAGCACAGCAATGGCGACCGTCTCTCATTTAACCATAAGTCGATGCAATTTTTTGAAGTTGCGATTGCGCCGCACTCGCCACTTGTAGGGCGCAAGCTTGACGACCTACAGCTTTACGACAACTTTGGGGCGCTGCCGGTTGCGTTATTGCGCAATAACCACCACATCCGCTCCCGGATTACCGAACGTCGGGTTAATGCGGGTGACTTAATCTTAGCCACGGGTGATGATCATGCTCAGCAGCGCTTACGCGCCAGTTCAGATTACTATCTTCTTACTGGCGCTCATAAATGGGTGGTGTTGCGCTCGCGCGCTCGCCGCGCGCTCGCGGTAATCATCGGTGTAATGGCCGCGTTGACTCTTTGTTCTATTGCTCCAGAAGAGTTAAACCTGAAACAGCTACTGCCGATTATCGCGCTTATTGGAGCCGTTGCCATGGTCGTCGCAGGGTGCCTTACTGCACGCCGCGCTTATCGCGCGATTGACTGGTCGATTCTTATTTTTATGATAGGTGCCATTAGTCTCGGCAAAGCCATGCAAAATACGGGGGTCGCAGAACTTGCTGGTACCGGATTAGTCCGAGGCCTGAGTGATTTCGGGCCACATGCCGCGCTTGGTGGACTGGCATTCCTTTCCGCATTTTTGTCGTCCTTAGTTTCGAATCAAGCGGTTGCGGTATTGCTAGCCCCCGTTGCGATAAACGCGGCCAAAGCAATCGCTGTCGACGGCGAGATGAGTGGCGACCAAACGACCGCAGTTGTGCGCGCCTTTATTTTGGCTATTGCCATGGGCTCGTCAGTTTGCTTCGCGACCCCTGTTGGCCATCAGTCTAACTTAATGATTTATGGGCCGGGTGGATATAAATGGCGCGACTTCTTAAAGATTGGCGTCCCGGTATCGATCATTGCCTGGATAGGAATTACTATCGGCGTTCCGTACGCTACTGGCGCTTGGTAAAATTAGAGTCCAGCACGCCACTGGTAAAACGCCTGCTCGGTGAGCGCCGCGCGTTTATCAACATGCGAGTTGTCGCCCCAATCTCGATTTGCATCGATGCCCAATAAAGCGTAATTCAGCCAATAGTCCACTTCGCCACGCGCTTGAATTTCGCGCATGACCACCGACTGGCGCAACAGGGTAGCGGCCATATGATCAGCAGGTAATTTTAGGAAAGCATTATTGCTTGTCGCGTCGCTTTCGTGACCATCGACACTCATTGCTACAACAATGCCGTCGGCGTCAGCCTGGACATCTTTTCCCGCCACGAAGCGGAGGTCACCCCAA
>CAXGOF010000113.1:0-5847 GCA_964011335.1 uncultured bacterium | reverse complement strand
GGTTGATGAAAGCTATGAGCCTAGAATAATGATGCCGACGCCAAGGGGAAATTCAAATAGGTAGTTCGGCAGGCCCCCCACCCCTGCTAAAAAAATTCTTCGTGGGCCTGGGCTAACAAATATCCTGGCAAATGCCGCGAAAGCGGCACCAATTACACTTTTTTTCGTCCTTCGTTTTAGGCCAGTTGTCCATTAAAACCGGGTCTTCGTCGGGGTCATAGTGTACCTCCATCATGTCTTTTACCGACGCTGCCACTAGGTCTTGAGCGTCAAGCATGGTTGGCACCTGAACTTCCGTACTTATTATTTTTTCTTCGTTTAAATATGCGGCATGCAAAACAATGTGTTCAGGATCGCTCTGCCACTTTTCACAAGCATAAAGAGCGTAAGAATAAAGCTGGAAGCTATCGGCTTCGCGCGGCTTTCCTGTTTTCCAGTCCCAAATGTGAAGCGTTTCGCCATCAACATAAGCGAAATCTGGTACGGCATAAATTTTAGTGCCCAAAAACATGTAGGTGTCCATAGATTCAAGCGAGCGCCAATTGTCCGGGTGCGCCTCGCGGGCCGGGCGGCAGTCTTCTGATTCTACGAAGTAGCGCGTTGAGCGCTCGAGCAAGTCACGGGCCTTATCAGTGCGCTCTTTGGCAATCTCTTTCCCGTAATGATGCTCATCGATGTGCACGGTTTTATTTGGTCGCTCCTTCCAGGCATCTGTAGAGGACTCGCGCCATCCGTCGCGAAAATTATCTACTGCCTCAGCGAACAAGTCGGAAGAGCTCATGTCGACACCGTCGCGTTTGAGGCTAAACCAATGCTCAATAGCGTCATGCACGCAAGTGCCCGCCAATGCTGGCAGCGAAGTTAGGCGCTTATGAACCATCGTTTCGTATTTTTCGGCCGGTGGCCTTTCAGTCCACCATCCCCATGAAGCGTAGCGCGAATAATAGTATTCGCGACGGCAGCGCTCAAACTCTTTTGCGCGACTTGACGACCAGGATAGCTCGTTTTTGTAATTAGCCATTAGTGTTTAAAGTGACGGGTGCCGGTATGTACCATACACACGTTGTTTTTGTCACATTCTGCGGTAACTTCCGCATCGCGCATAGAGCCGCCTGGTTGAACGATAACGATTGCCCCGGCTTCCGCTAGTGCTTGTGGGCCGTCCGGGAAGGGGAAGAATGCATCAGAGCCAACAACGCTGCCCTTTGCTCGGTCGCCAGCTTTCTTTACTGCTATTTCTGCAGAGTCTACGCGGCTCATTTGTCCGGCGCCCGCGCCAACCAGCCTCGAATCTTTAACCAAACAAATAGCATTTGACTTTAGGTGTTTTGCTAACACTTGGGCAAGGCGCGCGTCATTTTCTAAGCTTGGGTCTAAAGCAACTTCACCGACAACCTGCAAATCAGCGTCGAAAGCGGAGGTGTCATCGCTACCTTGAACGAGGTTGCCGCCCCAAACACGGCGGCTTTCGAGTTGGTTGCGTTTGCGGCCAATCTCTGATATTTGCACGATGCGCAAGCTCTTGCCCCACTTGGGAGCATTGCGTAAAAATTCAACGGCCTCGGCATCAAAACTAGGCGCAGCCAGCACTTCAACAAATTTATTTGGGCCACCCATAAACTTGGCGCAGGCTAAGTCAAAGTGGCCATTAACGGCAACCACTGAGCCAAACGCGGAAAGGGGGTCGCCCTCCCATGCCTTCTCTAAAGCATCGCATGGAGAGTCGCTGGAAAGCGCTGCCCCACAAGGGTTGGTGTGTTTAACCACAACTGCTGAAGGTGAGGGCAAATCATTTACTGCGGCGACAGCTCCGTCTAGGTCTAGCCAGTTGTTGTATGACAATTCTTTACCGCCATCAAGAACTGTTGCTGCCCCTAATCCTGCAGCCTGCGAATCTGGGTAGAAGCCAGCCTGTTGGTGGGGATTTTCGCCGTAACGCAATGGGGCCCCCGCTTGATCGGCAAACCATCGGCCAATCGCTGAATCGTATTCGCCGGTACGCGCAAAAACTTTAGCTGCAAGCTGTTGGCGTAATTCTAAACTTGTGCCGCCTTCTTGAAGCTCTGTAATGACTTGCGAGTAATCGTGAGTATCGCAAACCACCGCAACGCCTGAATAGTTTTTTGCAGCAGAGCGCAACATGCTTGGACCACCGATGTCAATTTTTTCAATAATATCATCAAAGCCCCCCCCGCTAGCAACTGTTTCTTCAAATGGATATAGATTTACAACCACCATATCTATTGCTCCGATGCCGTGCTCTTTCATTGACGCGAGGTGACCCTCGTCGTCGCGGCGCGCTAACAAACCACCATGTATCATCGGGTGCAGCGTTTTAACTCGGCCGTCCATCATCTCTGGGAAGCCTGTGTATTCGGCAACCTCTGTCACCTCAAGGCCTGCGGCTTGCAGGGCGCGCATAGTGCCGCCTGTTGAAAGCAATTCGGCTCCCTGAGCGGCCAGGGCTTGGCCAAGCTCAACGATGCCATCTTTATAAAACACACTTAGTAAAGCGCGACGAACGGGATTGCGGGAAGAAGTCATTAGTCAAATCGCGTACGGAGGTACGCCTCTATGAATGGGTTGATGTCGCCCTCAAGGACGGCCTGGGTATTACCAACCTCGTGGCTGGTTCGGTGATCTTTCACCATTTGATAAGGGTGCAATACATATGAGCGAATCTGTGATCCCCAAGAAATTTCTCCCTGGCTGCCGTACATCGCCTGAAGTTCGGCATTCTTTTCACGCTCGCGCAACTCATAAAGCTTGGAAGCCAACATTGATTTTGCAATCTCGCGATTTTTCAATTGGCTTCGTTCATTTTGGCATTGCACAACAATGCCGCTCGGCTCGTGCGTCATGCGAACTGCTGAATCGGTTTTATTGACGTGCTGGCCACCAGCGCCACCGGCGCGATAAGTATCTATGCGCACATCTGACATATCTATTTCTATTGCCGCATCTTTATCAAGCTCAGGCATTATTTCTATAGCGGCAAAAGACGTGTGCCGCCGCCCTTGCGAATCGTAAGGCGAAATTCTTACCAATCGGTGGACCCCACGCTCAGCGCTTAATTTGCCATAAACAAAAGGGCCTTTGATTAATAGGGTTGCGTGGCGGATTCCGCCCTCGTCACTGCTCAATAATTCTAACTCTTCTACTTCAAATTCATTTGCTTCGGCCCAGCGCACATACATGCGCATTAACATTTCGGTGAAGTCGGTGGCGTCCACGCCACCGGCGCCTGACTGCAGGGTTAAAAATGCATTACGCGAGTCGTGTTCACCGCCAAGCATTACTTGCAGCTCGAGCGAATCGATACTGTCGCTTAATTGCCCGCTAACCCTAAGCAAATCATCGCGCACCTCGGCAGCGCCAAATTCTTTGCTAAGTTCAATGTTTGCCCGCTGGTCAGCGCACAAGGCTGAAGCTGCCTCAACAGGGTCGATGCTTACATTAAGTTTTTTCAATTGCGCAACGGTTTGTTGCGCGGCCTCTTGGTTGTCCCAGAAACTGGCTTCCGCCATTTTCCCCTCCACCTTTACTTTTTCGGCACAGAGATTATCAAAGTCAAAGACGGCCTCGAATTTGCTCGAGGCGTAGTTCAAGGGCACTTAACTCTTCAATGGCCTCTTTCATTATAATGCTTCGTGTTCCGATGCCTCTACCTTATCAATAGCTGAGCTTAACGCATGGTACAGGGCAGTGTTGGAAGCCAGGGTTAGCGGAAGTAGCATCTCTCTTGATTCTTCAATATACTCCTTTAATCGCTCATTGCTCATTGCTTGGTGGGCTGTTATTAAATTGTCAAGACGATCCGCGCTTTTGATGATATGAACATCACGACCCGACCATTGCATATTTTCAAACATGCGCTTGTTACGGTCAAATGCCGACTCACCCTCTTTTTGATCTGGATGGGTTAGACCCAGCACCATGTCCAATACCTGCGGGCCAAAATCGTCTTCAATGTCGTCTTGTGGGGTCTCGCTGTCTTCCAGTACATCGTGTAAAATCCCGGCGCAAATAATCGCCGCGCTCTTCTGTTCGGCAATATTTAATAAAATAAGGGCCACCCGCAAGGGGTGCACAATATATGGGCTTCCTGAGCCGCGCCGTATTTGACCCGCGTGCGCCTGCTTGGCCAAATCAATAGCCTTGCTGACGGGCGGCCAGGCCATGGCCGCTGTTTCGTCGCGCAAACGTTCTTCTAGTTGGTCGGCGCTAAGCGAATAAATTTCTTGCATAATCGGTGCTATGTTTCACCAGATTCCCTTCAGCGTCGGCCTCAAGAACTAGGTCGCACAAGTTTAGAAAAATCCCCACTTCAGCAACACCTGCAATCTGTGACAATATGGAATGCGTTGCCTCTGGGTCCTCAATCCCATTTTCAAATTTACAATCAAATATATAATTGCCATTATCGGTGACAAAAGGCTCGCCAGATTCAATAGTGCGTAAATATGGAGTACACCTGCCTTTTTGGGCAACTTGAGTTTTTGTCGATTGGTAGCCAAAAGGCAGCACCTCGATAGGCAGTAAAAAACCACTGCCTAGCTTGCTAACGTATTTCCCGGCGCCAATAATAATAATGACGCTTTCGGACGCCGCCGCGACAATTTTTTCACGAAGCAGCGCTCCGCCGCCGCCCTTAATTAATCGAAACTGCTCGTCAACCTCGTCGGCCCCATCAACCGCTATATCAAGGTGCGGAGTTTCGGCCAAGGTAGAAACAGGAATGCCAAGTTTTTTAGCATAATCTTCTGTTTGCTGTGACGTGCAAACCCCTGTTACGCTAATCTTTTCCTTGGCCATTTTTTCGGCCAATGCCTCTAGAAAAAACGCCACTGTTGATCCTGTGCCCAGGCCAATTCTCATGCCGTCACGCACATATTCTGCTGCCGCATAGCCGACAACTTGCTTAGAAGACTGTTCCTTGCTCATTGGCATATATCATACTTCCGCTATAATGGCTTTTCTTGTTGACATCTTGTCTCATTAAAATCAGAGCCCGTTCAGTTATCTCAGGACCTCAAAAAACCCTCGCCGATTTGTCGGAAATAGTTGTTGCAAAAGTGCTTACGGTGCTCGGAGACGATCCGGTTTCCGAACGTTTACGCGAAATGGGTTTCACCCCAAACACCACTGTTTACTTTGAGCGGCAAGCTCCATTCGGAGGGCCAATAATTGTTTCTCTAAGAAACTATCAACTATCGCTGCGGCCGCCCGAAGCGCGCCGCATTATTATCGAGGGCTTGTCTGGTGCCTGATGGTAAAAGGCCGTTGAGTTATGCCTTGGTTGGCAGCCCAAACTCTGGCAAGACCACCTTGTTTAATTCCCTGACTGGCATGCGCGCCAAAACGGGCAACTACCCAGGTGTCACGGTTGATCGCCGCGCGGGCAACCTTAAGGTTGGCGCCGCCGATGTTCAAATAACCGACTTGCCAGGGAGTTATTCGCTGGAAGCGATTTCGGAAGAAGAGCATGTAACTAGCCGTTACCTCCGCGGCAAGCTGGGCGAAGACAACCTTGATGGCATCGTGTTTGTAGCTGACTCTACTAGCCTAAGTCGCTCCCTGCCATTCTTACTTAACATCTTAAATCTAAATATCCCCACTATCTTGGTTTGTACCATGATTGACGAGTGTAAGGCGCGCGGCGGCGATATTGATTTCTTTAAATTAAAGGCGGAGCTCGGGATTCCTGTGGTTGGAGTTGTTGGTAATCAAGGCTTGGGGGTTGCTGACCTTAAGCAATTTTTCTTAGAGCCGCAAAAGTGGAAAGCTTCTAGTATCCCTTCACTTGAATCTATCGAACAGCGCTTTGAGTGGGCAGACAAAATTGTT
>CAXGOF010000112.1:0-5978 GCA_964011335.1 uncultured bacterium | reverse complement strand
GCCGAGCAATACAAGCCTCTAGACATCGCCCCTGATCAGGTCCTCAAAATGGATGAGGCGGAATGGTATGAAAAAATATACCGTGGCTATGATGTTCCGCAGCTAACTTTGCGCGCCACCCTTATGGGTTCGTTCTTGGGCTTCTTGCTCGCTTTCACCAACCTATATATCGGACTTAAAACGGGATGGGGTCTAGGGGTAGCGATTACCGCATGCATACTTTCTTATAGCATCTGGAATTTCTTCTTAAAAACGGGCGTCGCAAAATCGCCAATGACTATCCTCGAGAACAACTGCATGCAATCAACTGCATCAGCTGCTGGATACTCAACAGGCGGAACAATGGTCTCGGCTATAGCCGCGCTACTCATCTTGTCGGCCACTCCTGAGAACCCCGAAGGGGAACACATGGACATCATCGTCCTCATCTGCTGGACGATATTCCTAGCTGCCTTCGGTACGGTGCTAGCTATTCCGATGAAGCGCAACTTGATTAACCAAGAAAAACTCAAGTTCCCGTCAGGCACCGCTGCTGCCACTACTCTTCAATCGCTTTACTCAGAAGGTGTTGAAGCCTTGAAGAAAGCTAAGGCGCTAACCATCGCTGCTGCAAGCGGCGCAATTTTCCCACTGCTCATAGAATTAAAAGTGAAAGCTGGCGAAGCGCTAATGGCTGCCGAGTGGCATATCTTCGACAAACTTCCTGCGCCGGGTGGCACGCACATAGTAGACGGCAAAGAAGTTCCTTATAAATCATCTGACTGGACCATGGTTTGGGATGTAAACCCGGTAATGATTGCTGCTGGCGCACTGGTCGGCCTACGCATCGCGATCTACATGATGATCGGCGGCCTCGCTTTAGTTTACGGGCTAGGCGATATGGGCATGAACGCTGAATGGGTAAACGCCGATGGTGAAGTCGTCCAAGCTGTTTCGAAGCCGTGGAAGGCCTGGAAAGAAATAGGCCTCTGGACTGGCGTGCCCATTATGCTTAGTTACGGACTCTTGCAGTTTGCTACCCAGTGGCGCACTATCGTCCGCGCTTTCTCCGGTTTGGGCAAGAAAGCTGAAGTGGCTGACCATCAAGCTAAGTTGGTAGCGGCAACCGAAGTGCCTACCTCTTGGTTCGCGACCGGCTTCTGCCTTTCAGGCGCGGCAATTATTATCACCGCTAACGCCTTCTTCGACATTCCGATGCACTTCGGGTTACTCGCGGTTGTGCTTACCTTTTTCTTAGCACTCGTGGCCGCGCGCGCAACCGGTGAGTCTGACATAACTCCGGTTGGGGCGATGGGTAAAATTATGCAGCTTACGTTTGGCACTTTCATCCCATCTGGTACTGCCAACTTGATGTCGGCTTCGATTACAGCCAACGGCGCCGGATGTGCTGCCGACCTTCTGACTGACCTAAAGTCTGGCTATCTGCTCGGGGCTAACCCACGTCGCCAATTTATTGCGCAGATGATGGGCATTTTGGCGGGTACTGCTGCAACTGTAACGGGTTTCCGCCTACTGGTGCCAAATGCAACTGTCCTAACCGGCGTCGACAACCCAGATGGAACTTTTAGCGCGCCTGACTTCCCCGCTCCGGCTGCACAAGCCTGGAAGGCTGTAGCAGACGTTATGACTGGTGGAGGTATCGATGCGATGCACCCGATGCACCTCACTGCTATTTACTGGGGCTTGGCTCTAGGCGCATTATTCTTGGTCCTTGAAATAGCGCTGCCGAAAATGAAAGCATACTTGCCTTCGGCGACCGGTATTGGCCTAGGGCTGATCCTGCCGTTCCAGTACCCACTATCGATGTTCGTAGGCGCGATAATTGCTTGGTACTGGACAAAGCGCAACAAAGAACACGCCGAATCATACTTGGTGCCAGTTGCCGCTGGCTTAATCGCCGGTATTTCAATTATGGGTGTATTGGTAGCAATTCTTAACACCATATTGGATAACTGATTCGCATAGCAAGCGACCCACTCAAATACGGAAGGAAATGTTATCATTTCCCTCCGTATGAGCTTAGGTACCCACTTAAAATCTTCCATCGGTGAAAAAACCTTGATGGCTGTCACCGGAGTATTTCTACTCCTGTTTGTCATTGGACATATGCTTGGCAACTTGCAGGTTTTCGTCGGTCCAGAGTATCTCAATGCCTACGCCGCTAAGCTACAAAGCCTGGGGCCGCTGCTTTGGGCAATCCGCCTATTTTTACTAGGTACCATGGCCGCGCACATTTGGGCAGCAGCGCGCGTTGTGCGACGTAGTGTCTCGGCGCGGCCTGTTAAGTACGCGATGCAAAAGGATCTGGCGACTAATTTTGCCGCGAAGACTATGATGGTCTCAGGCTGTTTGATTTTGGTGTTTGTGGTTTACCATATCTTGCATTTCACTTCGGGCAACATTGACCCTGTTGGCGCGTTCGCCAAAGCGCACATCAGCGAAGATATTGATGTTTACGGAATGGTTATAGCTAGCTTCCAGCACTTGCCGACGACTATCATCTACAGCGCGGCAATGGTTTTACTCTGCATGCACATCAGCCACGGCGCATCATCCCTTGTTCAAACATTAGGCCTGCGCGGTTGCTCAGAGAAATGCCGAAGCAAGATTGGCCCAGCGTTGGCGGGCTTCTTGCTGATTGGCAACTTATCCATTCCGCTTTCAATTTACTTCGGTTGTATTTCATAGGCAATAAAAATGGCTTTCAATCTAGATTCAAAAATACCCGAAGGCCCACTTGCTGACAAGTGGACAAAACATCGCTTCGACATGAAGCTGGTCAACCCTGCAAACAAACGTAAATTTAACATTATCGTAGTTGGCTCTGGCTTGGCTGGAGCATCGGCCGCGGCCTCGCTCTCAGAACTTGGCTACAACGTAGATTGCTTCTGCTTTCAAGATTCGCCACGCCGTGCGCACTCGATTGCTGCGCAGGGTGGCATCAACGCTGCAAAGAACTACCCCAACGATGGCGACTCTGTCCGCCGCTTGTTCTATGACACTATCAAGGGTGGTGATTACCGCTCACGCGAAGCCAATGTTTACCGGCTAGCCGAAGTCTCTAATAGCATCATCGATCAATGTGTTGCACAAGGCGTGCCTTTCGCTCGCGAATACGGCGGATTACTCGATAACCGTTCATTCGGTGGCGCTCAGGTAAGCCGTACTTTTTACGCACGCGGTCAAACCGGCCAGCAATTGCTGATTGGCGCATACCAAGCATTAAGCAAAGAAATCGGCAAGGGTGGAGTGACTATGCACACTCGCACAGAAATGCTTGATGTGGTGACTGTCGACGGCCAGGCAAAAGGCATCATCACTCGCGATTTAGTCAGTGGCGAAATAAAGCGTCATGCTGGCGACGCGGTGTTGTTATGCACCGGGGGATACGGCAATGTTTTTTACCTATCCACTAACGCGATGGGCTCGAACGTAACCGCCGCTTTCCGCGCGCACAAAAAAGGTGCGGGCTTTGCAAATCCTTGTTACACACAAATTCACCCGACTTGTATTCCGGTAAGCTCAGAGCATCAATCAAAACTTACTTTGATGTCTGAGTCTTTGCGTAATGATGGGCGCGTGTGGGTTCCTAAGAAGAAAGGTGATGATCGCTCACCGTCTGATATCCCTGAAGGCGAGCGCGATTACTATCTTGAACGCCGCTACCCTTCTTTCGGTAACTTAGTGCCACGCGATGTGGCTTCGCGCGCCGCCAAAGAGCGTTGTGACGAAGGCTTTGGGGTTGGTGAAGGTGGCTTAGCCGTTTACCTCGATTTCGCAGATGCGATTAGCCGCCTTGGCGAAGACACCATTCGCGCACGTTACGGCAACTTATTCCAGATGTATGAAAAAATTGCTGCAGAGAATCCGTATGAAACACCAATGCGTATTTTCCCGGCGGTGCACTACACCATGGGTGGCTTGTGGGTAGATTATAATCTGCAAACAACGGTGCCTGGCTTGTTCGCGCTTGGCGAATGCAACTTCTCTGATCACGGCGCTAATCGTTTGGGGGCCTCAGCGTTAATGCAAGGCCTAGCAGATGGCTACTTTGTTGCGCCTTACACCGTAAGTAACTACCTCGGCGAACACGGTGAAATGGATGCGGCAAAAAAAGTAACTACAGCCCACCCTGCGTTTGACGAAGCCGAAGCTGCGGTTATCGGGCGCACCGAGCGCCTGCTTGCTGTTAACGGCAAGCAATCTATCGACTCCTTCCATAAGCGCCTAGGCCTCATCATGTGGAACAACTGTGGTATGGGCCGTACTAAAGAAACCCTGACTAAAGCGCTCGAAGAAATTCCGAAGCTGCGCGAAGAGTTCTGGAGCGACGTACGCATCCCAGGTGGCGATAAAGAATTTAATGCGGAAGTTGAAAAAGCAAACCGCGTGGCCGACTTCCTCGAGTTCGCCGAAACTATGTGTCTCGATGCATTGACTCGCGAAGAATCATGCGGGGGTCACTTCCGGGAAGAACACCAGTCGGGTGAAGGTGAAGCGCAGCGCGACGATGTAAATTATGCGCACGCCGCAGTCTGGGAATACGCCGGGGAGGGAAATCGCCCTGAGCTTTCTATTGAACAACTCGAGTTTGAAAATGTCATGCTCACAACTCGTAGCTACAAGTAAGACATGAAAATCACTCTACACGCATGGCGTCAGAAAGACGCAAACTCTCCGGGTGGCATGCAGACCCGTGAAGTGGATGGCATCTCCAAAGACATGTCTTTTCTTGAAATGCTTGACAAGGCTAACGAAGACATTATCAACGAAGGTGGCGAACCAATAGCATTTGATCACGATTGCCGCGAAGGTATTTGCGGAATGTGCTCAATGATGATTAACGGCCAGGCCCACGGGCCTGATGGTGGGACTACCACCTGTCAGTTGCATATGCGCAGCTTCCAAGATGGCGACGCTATCCATATTGAACCATGGCGCTCGCGGGCTTTCCCGGTAGTGCGAGACTTGGCAGTGGACCGCTCTTCTTTCGATCGTATCGTGCAAGCGGGTGGCTTTGTTTCAGCGAACACGGGTGGAGGCCAAGACGCGAACAGTCAGCTGGTTCCGAAAGCCAGCTCCGACCTAGCGATGGACGCCGCCGCTTGTATCGGTTGTGGCGCATGTGTAGCTTCGTGTCCGAATGGATCGGCGATGCTGTTCGTCGCCGCTAAGATTGGCCACCTGGCTAACTTGCCACAAGGGCAGCCAGAGCGTTACAGCCGTGCGCGCAGTATGATTAAGCAAATGGACGCCGAGGGCTTCGGTGCATGCTCTAACCACTACGAGTGTGAAGCAAGCTGTCCTAAAGATATTCCGGTGACTTTTATTAGCGACATGAACCGCGACGTCCTTAAGGCAAATACCTGCCATAGCGACAAGTAATTGATGTCTAATGGAATCGAAATCGAAGTAAAGTTTGATGCCAAAAGCGCAACAGACTTACTTAGGCTACCCCAAAATCTAAAAACACTTGGGTGGGATCTCAGCGATCCGAATGACGTGGTAATGAATGATTACTACCTCGACACTCCAGATTTAGATTTGCTGCAGTCGGGTTGGACCATTCGCTTGCGACGCGCTAGCGAACAATCGAAAATCACTCTTAAGTCACTGGCGCCCTGCGAAGATGGGGTTGCGCGCCGCGAAGAGTACGAAGAAGAAATTAATTGGGACGGTAGTGGCTCTGTAGCATTTCCTGAAGATATCCTCGATGGTCGCATCAACGACTTAGTCGGTGAAAAAACTTTATGGTTGCTCTTTCAAGTTGAGCAATCACGTACACAATATATCTCTACGCTTAACGAGTGTACGGCTGAGGTAAGCCTCGATGCCATACGCTGGATTTACAACAAACGCTCAATGAACGGATATACCGCTGAGCTCGAGCTTGTCGATGGCAACGAAGAAGGCATCTTAGAAACACAAGCGTCCTTGCTGAAAGACTTCGACTGGAAACTCTCTAACCAATCTAAGTT
>CAXGOF010000111.1:0-5996 GCA_964011335.1 uncultured bacterium | reverse complement strand
CAGTGAGCACCATTTACTGATTCATTCATGTGATATACCACTGATTAGTAGCGATGCTATCCAACAGTTAGTGATACAGTGGCTCTCGGTCGCTGCACCCGAAAAAACAATTGCGCGGCTATGTAGCCCCGGTGGTAAAGGCGGACATCCTTTATTAGTCGGCCGAGAATTTGTCCCACAGCTTAAAAAGTTTGAAGCCGATCAACCTTTGCGAGACTTGCTGACGCACAACAAAGATGCGTTACTAAACGTAACACGCGCCGGAGACCCAGGACCTTTCTTAGGCATTAACACTCAAGAACAGTTAGAGCTAGTCGCCAGTTTATTGGGTGACGCCCAATAGTGTGGTAAGTATCATTACCAATGAAGACGTATTGATATCAAGTGGACACGCTATTATTCTGCATCCATGCTATTTGCCATAGTTCTACAGCTGACTAGCCTGCTGCCTGCCCCGCAGCAAGTAGAGTCTTTAGTCACACAAGATTACCAACCAACAGCATACCAGCAGCAAATCTTAAATCTAGCGCTACAAGAGTCTTACTCACAACAGCAAATTTTAGATTTGCGTCCACAGAAACATCAACAGCCCGAGATAGCCGCACTACTTCCATATGCCACTGCAACCCAAGCAAAGCTGATTGCCGTTTTATCCTCAGGCAGCGCCGCTGACTCTATTCTTAGCGATGCACTACTGCAGCTAGCCGTTCGTAGCCGCAATCTCGACGTACGACTTGCATGCTTACTTGCGCCAGCTGCTGTGGACGCCAGCTACTTGCCGGCACTTGCCTGCCTTGCGCTTAGTAGCGATCTAGATTTATCCTTGCGCGCCGTCAGTTGCGCGCGACTTCTCGAGCATCAATATTATTCAGCGTGGCCATTAGCCAAAGCAATATTACTAACGGGTACTGCCACTGATTTCGATAACGGCCATACTTTCCCCGATTGGAAACGCTCGGGGCGTTATGAATTACCGAAGCGCTTGCTAGCGATGTTGCTCACAACGACGCTGCTTGAACAAAACGGCACTACGATTGTTTTCGAGCCAAACGCTGCATGGGCAGTGCAAGAACAGCAAATAGCTGCCATCGATAAAGTGATGGCCAAGCTGAAAAGCGCCAACAACGACAACCAGTTACTACCTAGCTTCAAGAAACTAGAACGCAGCACCCTAACTCTTGCGCCGCTAGCTAAGAAGCTCTTAGCTTATTAAAGCTGTTTAAGGGTGTAAACGCGAGATTGTACGCGGGTACGGGATACACTCCCGAATATGCTCGACACCTGAAATCCACGAGATAGTGCGCTCCAGACCGAGACCAAAACCACCGTGTGGCACTGAGCCGAATTTGCGCAAATCAAGATACCAAGCGAAGGCCTCTAAAGGCAAGTCATGCTCGATAATGCGCTGACGCAAAGTATCTTCATCATCTTCGCGGATGGCACCGCCAACGATTTCACCCGCAGTCGGAGCAATGATGTCGACGCCCAAAGCGTTGCCATCACCATCGCGCTTCATGTAGAACGCCTTAATAGCTGCTGGCCAATGGGTAACCATAACGGGACAACCATAATGTTGTCCGAGCATTGTTTCGTCGGGCGCGCCAAGGTCATCGCCAGGCTTGAAATCAGATTCATACTCACCGGATTCTTGCCAAGCCACGAGCATCTTTGCAGCATCGGCATAAGTTAGGCGCGGGAAGTCGACGTCATAAGCTTCGAGCACTGCGGCATCGCGCTCAAGGTCATTCAAATCGGTTTGGTTATGCTCAAGAACTTGCCGCAAGGTGTAGCGCAACATACCTTCAGCAACATCACACACTTGATCGAGATCCGCGTAAGCTATTTCTGGCTCGAGCATCCAAAACTCAGTGAGGTGGCGACGCGTCTTAGATTTTTCAGCGCGGAAAGTTGGGCCAAAACAGTAGGCCTTGCCCAAAGCCATTGCTGAAGCTTCCCCGTAAAGTTGCCCTGACTGGGTCAGGTAGGCTTTATCGTCGAAGTAATCCGTCTCAAACAATGTCGACGTCCCCTCGCATGCGTTAGGCGTAAAAACAGGTGAGTCCACACAAAAGAAGCCATCGTTATCTAAGTAATCACGGAATGATTTAATCACGCGGTGACGCAGACGCATTAAAGCCATCTGACGTTTTGAGCGCAACCACAAATGGCGGTTGTCTAACAAAAACGACGGGCCGTGTTCTTTTTTGCCAATCGGGTAATCCGAAGCATTTTGAATAATCTCGGCAGAAATCAAATCCATCTCGACACCACCTGGAGCGCGTTCATCAACCTTTACCTTGCCCGTAATAGTTAGTGATGATTCTTGGCCTAATGCTTTGAGTTCGGCAAACCGCTCTTCGCCAATTGCGGCTTTAACCGTAACGCACTGGCAAATACCACTGCCATCGCGCAACAGCAAAAACATAATTTTGCCTTTACCGCGTGAGTTGTAAAGCCAACCCTGAAGAGTCACTGTTTCACCGTCATGAGCTTTTAGCTCAGAGATACGTACGATTGTCGCCATTTTAAAAGTATTATGGGAAAGTAATGTAATGCGCCTTCAGATTAATGTCGGCAATGATGTCTTTGTCGACACTTACCACACCAGTAACGATGGCTCCATTGCGTTTGGCAGTCAATGGGACCTGCACTTGCTCGGCTGATAATTCTTCATCGGTACTATCAATGACGATGTCAACGTAGCCGCGAGACAGCAAATCGCGCGCGACTAAAGCCCGCAACTGTTGGTGTCGCGGCAATGTTGATTCTCGGGTAATGGAATCGACTGGCACGACACTTAAGTCTTCGATGCGGCGCAAAGTAGCTTGAATACTATCGAGCTCGTCACGCACATCACTAATTTGCATCGATTCCATTTCTTTGGCAAGAGCTTGAATACGATCGGGCATAAAACGCAATGCCTTGAAATCGTCAAATCGAGCCTCAAAACGCCGCAACTGCTTACGCAGATACCACGCGACAACTGCTAAGGCGGCTAAAGAGAGACAGAGTAATGCGAGTAGAATGAAGTCCATGCTTGTCTTTGAGACCCATATAGAATAACGTATCCACCATGCGCACGCGACTCCTCGCCCTACTTGCCTTTGCCGTACTGTTGATTTCTATTTTCAGACTAGAACCTGATACCAATCGCCTCGACTCTCAGATGGTACCTCAGCTCGTCGCAAACGAGTTAAATCTCGATAAAAATCCGGCTAGTCTATTGAGGCTAAGCTGGGATATAGAAAATATCGAGATAGCGAAAGATTCGCTGCGTAGCATTTTCAAAGTCTCTCAAGAACAAACCATTGAATATGGCGATGGTGTGTTCAGCATACCATTAGGCCACCAAGAGGAGAGAGTTGCAACGTATGTCGTAAAACCAGAACAGGTCGAGGAGATGAGGCCGTCCGCCGTATCTTTATTGCCGCCATTGCTCGCTATTTTCTTAGCATTTGTAACTCGCCGTACTTTACTGTCCTTGGGTGCTGGCATACTCCTCGGCGGATTCATCATCACCTATTCAGGTGGCCTCGATTTCATCGCCACCGCAAAGTTATTGTTTTTCGATATCTTATACAATCGCATTTTGGTCGATGATTTCCACTTGGAAATTTTGGCCTTCGTGATTTTCTTGTCGTCGACAGTCGCCTTAATAACACGTAACGGTGGCATTGACGGAATGGTCAACTCTCTGACTCGCTTCGCCAAAAACTCTCGAAGCGTACAAGCTGTAGCTTACTTCTTAGGCATGGGCATCTTCTTCGATGATTATGCTAACACCATCGTCGTTGGCAATTCTTGCGGCCCACTATTCGACAAGCAAAATGTTTCACGCGCCAAGCTCGCGTATATCGTAGATAGCACTGCTGCTCCAGTTGCTGGCGTTGCTGTATTATCCACTTGGGTGGCTTATCAAATCAGTACCTTTGCTCCACAGCTGCCGACTATCGGCATGAGTGAATCGCAGGGCTATGCTTTATTCCTAGAAACTATTCCGTATCGCTTCTATTGTTTATTGGCACTATTCATGGTTGGCGTTGTCGTGTGGCTACAACGCGACTTCG
The DNA here is from genome assembly GCA_964011335.1 of uncultured bacterium. Lineage (GTDB taxonomy): Bacteria > Planctomycetota > UBA1135 > UBA1135 > UBA1135 > JAPKEZ01. Next base: position 1,929 of record CAXGOF010000111.1, on the reverse strand, counting down.
GACCGATGCTGAAAGTTGAGGCAAAGGCGCGCAACTCTGGTAGTACGCGTGACGATTCTGCAACGGACGCAGACCGCATTGAAGCAAAAGAAGGCGTCGTCCCACAGGGGCGCAATGGCCTGCTACCCCTGGTAGTAATGATTTTCGGCACCGCGTTTTTGATTTACTATCTAGGTGCCACTTCCATTGCCACTGATGCCGCCGCCGGCGGAGCTGAAGCCATCGCTGCTCTTAAGACGAGTGGCTTCGATTACATGCGGCATGTTCTTGGCGCGTCGGATAGCACCTACGCAATTTACTTGGGATCGCTCTCAGCTTTTATCTTAGCGATAATCATGTCTTTGCGTCCCAAGCACCTTAGTGTTAAAGAAATCGCGCAAGTGACCACCCAAGGTGTAAGAGTGTTATTCAAGGACGCCATTATGGTGTTATTAATGGCCTGGGGCATCGGAAAAATATGTGCAGATCTCGGCACGGCTCATTTCTTAGTTGCTTGCTTCTACGACATCATGTCACCTCTATGGCTGCCAGTGATTTTGTTTGCCTCAGCGTGCTTGATTGCTTTCGCGACGGGTAGCTCATGGACGACAATGGCGATTCTACAACCCAATGTGGTTTTACTCGCATACCAACTAGGCGAACAAGTAGACATCGGCGGACACACTCTGCTAGTACTGTCGATTGGTGCTGTACTCGAGGGCGCTATTTTCGGTGATCATTGTTCACCGATTTCAGACACCACCGTGCTCAGCTCTACTGCTTCGCACTGTCGGCACATCGAGCATGTACGCACTCAGGCGCCATACGCTATAGTGACTGCTATAGTTGCTATAACGTGTGCTTATTTACCGGTTGCACTATGGGGGGCTAGCCCTTTCGTATGCCTTGCTGTGGGCATGCTCGCCTTGCTACTAATCATGCGCTTTATAGGTAAACGCGCTACGGATGTGGTAGCTCAACTAAACGCGAACGCGCTTTAACGACGCTAAACTTAATAACGCACACAAAGCGGCAGCAATGGCCACCCATGGTGTCAATAAAACGGTGTGTGTGTTTATAGATTTTTCACTTTGGTTTAGCAAAGTGGCATACTCGCGCCGTGGATGGGACTCATTGACAGCGATACGCAACTCATGGATTAATGCGGCAGTTTTCTCAGGAGTAACGGGAGAATCAATATCGAATGCTTGGGTAAAAAAGAGTGATTTCTTGTTTAAGATCACTGCAAAATCAGCGGACTCAACAATATCTACCAAAGGCCAAGTCGCTTCAAACACATTTCGCCACTGCTCGCCCGTAGACGGCAAATATACCTGCAGATTTGCAAAGGGATAGCGATCCTCCTTGAATTGAATCGACAGGTCTTTATCAATCGGCAAATCGTGCAAGCTTAATGCGCCGCTAGCATCCACGATTTGTGCCCGGGCAGTTTCGCTGGTTATTGGCACGGCACTGACAATGAAAGGTATTGGGTGCTGCGGTGCAGCATTTCTTTCGCTGACCAAGCGCGGTTGTGACATGGCAATGATTGCTAAGCAGCAACTGGCGAGCAGCAGCAGCCACCAGCGTGGCCACATAGCCTGGACTTCTGCTTGCGCGCTCTGCCCCTGTTCGCCGAAGAAACCGCCAATAACGAATCGACGAGGTTTGCGTTTGCGCCACGGCCAAATAATTGCCAGCACCGGTGCCAACAAGAACAGCATAAGTGTGTTAGTGAAGTAAAAACTCATGACTTGACTTGATTAGTTTTACGGCATCAGCAGTCGGTGGGCACGCGAAACTTGCACTATCAAAACCATATTGCCGTAGCTGCTTTAGTTGCGTTTCGACATAACTGTCGAAGCGTGATTGCGGAGGACTAGCATGCCAATCAACATTTAGTTGCTCTTCGGCAGAGGCATGCTGTAACATAAGCTTTTGATGAGGCAA
>CAXGOF010000110.1:0-6014 GCA_964011335.1 uncultured bacterium | reverse complement strand
CAATTTTACTACTAAACCCGACTGCGCATGAACATTTGCAAGTGCTGTCGCGTTTGGCTTTGATATTGCGCGAGCAGAAACTGGTTGATGCGCTTAAAGCGCGAAGTTCTGCCGAAGATATTTTTGGCATGATCGACTCCCTCGAACCGAGAAATGTCTAGAGCCAACATCTTTCATACGCGCGGTGCGCGCAGCGAGCCATGGCAGTTGGCGGGTGCAGCATTATTGGTTGGTATCGCAGCGTCAGTCGTGGCGATGGCATTGCGCGGCGGTGTTCATTATTTGTTTGACTTGTCGAACGAACTCCGCAGTCATTGGTGGGGGATGTTATTGCTTCCCGCTTTTGGCGCTATGCTCGGTGTGTTCATTATTCGCGTGCTTTTTCGCGAACCAGGCGGACATGGGGTGCCTTCTGTTCTTGAGGCTGTAACACGAAAGGGCGGCCATATGCGCCGTCGTTCAATCATCAGTCGCTTACTCGGCTCATTATTCAATGTCTCCGCTGGAGGCTCAGCCGGTCTCGAGGGCCCGATTGTTTATTCTGCGGCGGCTGTCGGGTCGTCCATTGCCGACGCGATGCGTATGGCCGAACGCCAGCGCGTGCTATTGTTGGCATGTGGCGTCGCAGGCGGCATTGGCGCGATTTTCAATTCGCCACTAACTGGCATGATATTCGCTATGGAAGTAGTGCTAGCAGAGTGGACGCTTGGTGCTTTGTTGCCTATCGCTATTTCGGCTACGGTCGCCACTGAAGTGCCGCGCGCATTATCGCTTTCTACTATTGAAGGCCCGTTGCAAGCAGTGGGTTCCTACACCTGGAATGGCGCTGATCTTTTGGCTTCGGGATGCCTAGGTCTACTTGCCGGTTTGATGTCCGTAGCGCTAGTAGTTTGCATCTTTCGCGCTGAAGGCATTACACGTAAATGGAAAACAAACTTCGCGACCTCGAATTTAGGGTTGGTCGCGGGATTGGCTGGTCTTGGAGTTGGCGCAATTGGCATCTTCATGCCCGAGGCAATCGGCGAGGGCTATGGCACTATTGCGAATATTCTTAACGGCACCACAGCTTTAAGCTCGGCGTTGTTGTTACTGCTATTTGCTAAATTAATTGCCACCACCTTGACACTTGGATCAAATGCACCGGGCGGTATTTTTGCGCCATCACTGGTGCTTGGCGCTGTTCTGGGTTACGGTTTCGGTGGCTTGCTTAATGTGTTATTCCCGGAAGTTGCATTTGCTGATCCATCCTTCTTTGCTATTGCGGCGATGGCGGGTTTGGTAGCAGGCTCTATGCAGGCACCATTCACCGGTATCATGCTCGCTCTCGAATCAACGGGTTCATGGGAGGGTACGTTACCCTTGATTACGGTTTCCGTTTTATCCGTTTTAGTATCTCGTACTTTCTTGCGCCACTCCTTCTATACCTGGGAGCTCGCCGAGCGCGGAGAACTTATGCGTCCAGGCTCTGACCGCCGTATTTTGTCAGAAATACGCGTCGTCGAATTACTTGATGAAGAATCCATATCCATAACTTCGGGCAGTACTCTCGACGACTTAACTCGTGAATTACCGAACACCTCGCGCAATCAATTCGCAGTCGTAGATGAATCTGGGCGCCTCCTAGGCATGCTTAGCGTAACTTCATTACGCGGAGTAATCTTCGATGAAGTGGTGCGCAAGGTCACGTCAGTCGATACGGTGATGGACACAACCTTGCCAGCGCTTAAAGGTGAAAGCTCACTGCTGGAGGCGACCGATTGCTTCGAAGCGTGCGGCGCGTGGGTGTTACCAGTAGTCGATGTCAACGGCATGTTTATGGGCACCTTATCTAAGTCCATGTTATTCGATCGCTACCGTCGTGAACTAATCGTGCAAACCGCTGATCACTTAGAGTAATCTAAAGTAGCGCGTACTCTTGATTGCGTTGGCGCGGAGTGAATCCGGCCTGAATAATGTGCTTTTCGATTCCTGTGACATCAATCAATTCGCAGCAACCAGCGGCGGACACAACGTTTTCTTCGAGCATCACCGAGCCGAAATCATTGCATCCCATGCGCAAAGATAGTTGCGCTGCGTCAGCGCCTTGAGTTACAAAACTCGCCTGGATGTTATCGAAGTTGTCCAGGAAAATGCGCGCAATGGAGGTCACTCTGAAATATTCAGCATGCGTGGCCTTCGACCAACCACCAGCAATCAATTCGTCGCCAAGTGGGTTTCCGACAGGTTGGAATGTCCAGCCGATGAATGCGGTAAATCCGCCGGTGCGATCTTGCAAGTCACGCAACCGCTGCAAATGCTCAATACGATCTGCTGTGTGCTCAACGTGACCGTACATCATCGTCGCGGTAGTGCGCATACCAATGGAATGCGCTTCTTCCATAATGCGAATCCAGTCATCGCTGGATGTCTTGCGCGGAGCGATTATTGCGCGCACCCGTTCGGTTAGAACTTCGGCGCCACCACCCGGCATAGATTTCATTCCGGCAGCCTGCAGTCTTTTAAGCACTTCGAGAGTTGTTATTTTTGAAACGCGAGCTAAGTGTTCAATTTCTGACGGGGCCATTGCATGTAAATGCAACTCTGGCCAGCGCGTCATAATGTCGCGCATTAACTCTTCAAACCATTCGCAACCAATCTTCGGATGATGCCCAGATTGCATCAAAATTTGCACTCCACCCACGTCTACGGTTTCTTGAATGCGCTGATAAATGTCCTCGCGTTCAAGGACATAGGCCTTTTCTTTGTCTTTAGGTGTGGCGTAAAACGAGCAAAACGTGCAATCGGTTACGCAGATATTAGTCGGGTTTAAATTGCGGTCGATAATATAGCTAACCACGCCTTCTGGGTGCTTACGCTGGCGAATAGTGTCAGCCAAATAAGCTAATGTGTCAATGCCGGCATGGTCATGCAAAAAGACAGCTTCGTCAAAGCTAATGCGCTCACCAGCTAATATTTTCGAACAGAGGGTCTCGACGTTCATGGCGCTCATTTTAGCAGGTACTCAATGAACTCCCATTCAAATCCGTCTTCATCAAAGAAGTAGGCGCGCAGTCGTTCTTCGGCAGGCTCGACAGTCATGCCCTCTGTGTAAGACGCAGCAAGCAAGCGTCCTTTGACGGCAGCCAAGTCACTCACCGCAAAGCCAACATGATTGATGTCAGGGCGCATATATTCACCGCGCTCTAAGGGTTGGCCTACACGTGCCTCTTCCAGGGCTATGTAATCAGTGGCGCCACCAAAGTGCAACCATTTACAATCGCTCTCACCTTGATCACGTACCTGCCAATCAGGGAAAGCCGTCTGGAAAAATTTAATGCTGCGTTCGATGTTTTTGACCGTAATATTAGCGTGCTCTACAGAAATGGTTTCACCACCCTTGGCCTGCAATATCTCGATGTCATAACCATCAGGGTCGTGCACAAAGATATATCGCGAGTTAGACGTAGGCTTGCTTTCTCGATACCACCAACCTTTGTTAATCACGACTTGGCGGACGGTATCCAAATCGTGAGTGGTTAGGGCGATGTGACCGAACTGATTGCCCAATTCGTAATCACGACCATCGTGGTTGTGAGTTAACTCAAGATGATAGTCCCCACTGGCATCTGTCAAGAAGACCAAAGTCGCTTCGTCGCCGAGCACTTTACGCCGCACTTCGCGGAGATTCAAGAAGCCAGTGTAGAAGTCGAGCGAAGCCTGTAGGTCGCGTACGCGGAGCATGGTGTGAGCGAGTCGCATGGTGTGATTGATAGTGTAGAATACAGGCTATGAATTACAAAATTATAATTGCCTTAGTTTTGCTTTTGTCTTTTACGCCAGCAATTGATTCGGGCCTCGAAAATGCGGCCGTTGCTAAAATGAAAAAGGATGGTTATCAGCCAGTTGAAATATCATGGGCGGCAATGAAAGGGGAGTCGTGGTTAGTCGTTGAGTATGGCTGGAATAAATACATGACTAATGGAATACCTTCGAGGATGAATAAGCATTCAACCGATGTGGGCAAGTACTGGGCAATGACTAAAGCCTTTGGTGGTATTAGTGCGTTAGTCGATGAAGATGGGAGCGAGCACATTTTCACTTGGTCTGATTGGAAAGGTTTAGATTAAATCGCAGCTCAATGCCTAGCGGGCTGAAACTTTAGCGACTTGTAAACTCAAAGAGTAGCTGTCGCAGCATATCGATTTCGGGGTGCTGCGGATACGTTCCGATAAAATCACGCAAGGGCTCGATTGCTTTGCTCCGCTTGCCGCCAGCATCGTAGAGCGCGACTAAATTTAATAGTAAAGAAAAATCGTGCGGCGCAAGACGTGAAGCATGCTCGCTAGCAGTTATCGCCTCTTGGAAACTCGCGCTACTGGCACCACCTTCTATATTAACTAGCTGCACCAACGCTTTAGCCTTGCCGATGACCGCAGCATCGATATTTGAGTTCTGCGATAACGCCGTATTAAAGGCGAGAATAGCTGCTGAATAATGGTTTTTGGCCACTATGTTTTTGGTTTCGCTCCAGTAGCTAAATGCTTGTTGCGAAGCGCAGTTGCCCAAACCAAGAAAAGCCTCTGGAGCTTTGCCATAATGATTAATGGTCATCTGATAAACCTTTTTGGCATTGTCGACTTGTCCGGCGAGGAATAACGAATCGGCTTTCCCAAGATTTGCCTTGTAGCGCTCGATACTAGTACAGAAGACTTTGTCGACATCAATAGCATCAATACGGTTGAAGGACTCTATGGCCAATTCCGCGTATGCCAGGCGCTTATCGGGATCGGCCGCCTCTTGAGATTTTTCGAGCATTAGCCGGCCAAATTCAACGTGACCTGTCATTGCCAGAGGGGCGACTCTTTGCGACCAGCGAAACAAATCTGCCTCGGTACGCCAATGTTTACTGCCTGAATATGAGGAGTAAATGTTGCCGGTGGCTAGCAGGGCTATCAGCAGATAACTTACGCCACGGTATGGGAAACGTATTAGGGCAATGCTCAATATAATTACAAAGCCAGCGCTTGATAAATAACTAAATCGTTCGGCAAAAGGATATTGGCCTAAAGCAAAGGTGTTGAGCGCGGGGGCGATGCCCATGAACATAATCCCGAGACCAACCCTTAAGCTTGGCGAATCTGGGGAGCGGTGCAAATAAATAATCAGGCCTACAGCTATTGAAATAATGGCCCCAATCACAGGGAAAAAGTTTTGCGGCTCTAGCAAGCCTTGATTCAGCATCAAAGGGTAGAATGGCGAATGGTCTAGGGGCATTGACATGAAACCTAGATGCTGGCCAAGTAGCTTGAAGCTCAGAGCTATTTGCTCGAGTGAATTTAAACCGTGATGTGTGTTGATTCGGCCAAATCCGGCAGTGTAATCATCGAAGGCCACTACGCGTAGAGCATAGTACGCGGCGATCACTAAGAAATAGCGCCACCAAATACGTCGGCGCTGAAGAATAACCGAGAAAAGGCACAGCGCAACAACCGCGATGGCTGACTCTTTGCATAACAGTGCCAAGAAAAATAAGAGTGGCGCACGAACGTCATGCTCCACGACAAAATAGCGCATGCCAAGTAGCACGAATAACGTTGCTAGTAAGTCTGGCTGTGAAGAGATCCATGCGACTGCTTCAGCATGTGAGCCGAGAATAGCAAACAAGGAGCCGGCCGCACAGGCAATTACTACTCTCCAGCCAAGCGCTATGCATAATAATGTAAGCGCCACCGCGCAGGCGGCATGAAGCAGAATCGAGACTAGATGGAAAAAGTGTGAGTCCCCATCACTAATCACCCAGCTTGCAGCAAACATCGTTGCCGCTAGTGGTCGATAAAAGCCTACGGCATTTGCATCGTCGTTAACTAGCTCCCAGTAAGGGGTGACAAAAGCATCCGGGATGATTCCGAGACTTTGAAAGTTTGGGTTTAATTCTAATAAAGTGCGGTCGTCGTAAACAAAATCGGCGCTAAAGGTGTGGGCATACAATAAAATCGCTGCTAAGGCAGGGATTAGCAGCGTCCAGATGCGTTTGT
>CAXGOF010000109.1:0-6068 GCA_964011335.1 uncultured bacterium | reverse complement strand
AGACCCGGGCTACGCAGCATTGGCGAGCCAGCGTGTTTGTCAATTATTGTGTGAGATGCGTGACGATATTGTGGTGGATTGTGCTCCAGTTTTTGCGGGTAACTCTGATGTGCCTAGTGTGCCGTTACTACTTGATGCTGCTCAAGCTTGCACTTTGCTAGGTATTGACATCAGCATCGATGACATTATTGAAAATTTAACGGCATTGGGCTTTAGTGTTGAAGCTAGTGGCAATGAATTAAGTGTGGTGGCTCCGAGCTATCGCGCAACTAAAGACATTCAGTCCGCAGTAGATATCGTCGAAGAGATTGGGCGTATCGCAGGCTACGATAAAATAGTTTCGCAACCTCTGAGTGCACCGATTGAAGTGCCACAGCAATTGCCTTACCGTAAGTTGGCCTCTAAATTGTTGCTGCGCCTCGTTGATAATCACCAGGCACATGAAACGCAATCTTATTCCTTTATTGCCGATGACTGGGCCGAATTGGTGGGTTTAACCCGTGACGATTTTATTCAGATTGCAAACCCTGTTAATGATGCGATTAGCTTGCTGCGCCAGAACCCTGCGCTATCGTTGTTGTCGCAAGTCGCAGTTAATCAGCGTGAATTCTCTTACGGTCGCTTGTGCGAATTCACTAAAGGGTATAAGAACAATCCTGATGGTGGCGAAGCCATCGAGTCACGTATGCTGGCCATGCTTGTTTGGGGCTGCGATGACTTGCCGAAAGCAGGGAATCAATCCTTAGTCGGGCAATTACGCGCAGTGGCCGATGATCTGTGCTCACTGCTAAACATTAACTCGCAGTATCTGGTCAACCCAGAAGGCTTGCTTGAAAGTTATGGCTTTGCTCATCCGCAGCAAAGCATTGAAATTAGTTTTGCTCGACAACACTTGGGTATGATTTCACGCATCCATCCTACCATCGTCACCGCGCTTGGCGTCGACTCTAGTGACGCAGCAATAATGATGTTTGACGTTGATGCACTGGTTGATGCAGAAGCTAAGACTAAGTTTAAATTCAGCGCTCCGCCTTCCTTCCCCGCTGTAAAGGTTGATGTCGCGTTAGCGTTACCGGTGGCTGTAGATTACGCAGCAGCGCATAAAGCTGTTTCCGCTGCAGCTGGTAATTTACTCGATAGCATCGAGCTGTTTGACGTTTATTCTGGCCCAGGTCTCGAAGAGGGACAGCACAGCATGGCCTTTACAGTTCAGCTGCGCGCTCCCGATCGCACTTTAGGTGATGCCGAAGAGCAGAAATTTATTAAGAAGGCCTCGAAGGCAGCTACGCAATTAGGCGGGAATCTTCGTAGCTAAACCACTCCGCGTAGGGTACTTTTGTATGTATCTGATGCTGTAAGCCTATGCTTAAGAAATACATCGCTAATAACTTCGACGTCATCTACACTGTTTTCCAGGTGTGGCTTGACGGTTTTGTCATATTGGTGGCTTGCTTCTTGGGATTCTTCACTTACTCCTCCTTCTTGGGGGCTCCTGCAGATCTTTCGGTTTATCGCCAACTGTTTGTCGTGATAACCGGTATTATCCTGTCTTGCTCATGGTTGATGGGCTTATACCATTCGCGTAAATCCATATTGAACGTTGAAGAGTACCGTGCGATTTATAAGACGATTCTAATATCTTTTTTTGTCACTTCAACTTGCCTGTATCTCTTGCGAGAGATGCAAGGTATTGTGCCTGGCGATAGTGTGTTTTTTGAATATCTGAAGCGGATGTACGAGCCCCTAGAGGTCGAGAGTGCTACTGATTTGTCGCGGGTGATATACATCTTGATTTTTGTGTTTTCATACTTGTTCTTAACATTGCAACGCGCAATTGCGTTTAACTTCTTGAAGAAGTTGCATCGCCGAGGCTACGGCAATACTAATATTGCTATTGTGGGCACCTCCGAAACAGCTTTGCAGCTGTATAGGAAAATGGAATTTTTCCCGACCTTGGGCTACAATCTTTGTGGTTTCATCACTCATAAAAGCGAAGACACCTTGTCTTCGGCGCTAGTGGATGAAGAACCTCTAGGCTCTTTTGATAAGCTGCTGACAGCTACGCGTACGAACAATATTCAGCGCTTGATTGTGGCCTGCCCATCAATCTCCGAAAATGAGCTTGAGGAGATGTGTCGTGTCATGGAGCGCTACCAAATCCATTACCAAGTGCTGCCGCGCTTGTCTCACTTCTTGTCGCAGCCTTTTTCGGTTGAGACCTTTGACAATATGCCGCTGGTGTCACCTGCTAAGCCCAGGTCGCGCCCAGTGTACTCTTTCATCAAGCGCAGTCTTGATTTATCTCTGGCGACCATCGGAGTTGTTCTCGGAATAGCCTTGTTTCCTTTTATTGCTCTGGCAATACGGGTGGAATCGCGAGGTCCTATATTCTTTACTCATTTTCGTATGGGAGTACGTAACTCTACTTTCAGAATGGTCAAGTTCCGCACGATGTATGCTGACCGGTGTGGTGATGATATCACGCCTCAGGCCACGAATGACCAGCGTGTGACGAGAGTCGGGAAATTTTTACGCAAAACATCTCTAGATGAATTGCCACAAATGATAAATGTCTTGCGGGGTGAAATGTCGATAGTCGGGCCCCGCCCAGAAATGCCTTTCATTGTTGAAAGTTACGATGACTTGCAGATTCAGCGACTGTTGGTTCGTCCTGGCATAACCGGCCTGTGGCAAGTTTCTGACAAGCGGAAAGCACCCATCCACGAGAATATTGACTATGATTTATATTATATTCAAAATCAATCGTTGTTCCTTGATTTAACAATTGTGGCCATGACATTCTTGACAATATTTGATTTCTCCAGCACAGACTGATGGCGGAATACACAGGGCCTGATCGCCGCAAGAAACCAACTCCGGTTATTTCTCGCTACTCGTTCGTAGGTGGGCGACGTTACTCCGGTGGAGACTCGGGCAGTTCGTATTATGATCGCTATTCCACAGTACGATGGATTGTGCTTACGAGTTTCTTGTTATTGAATATTCTCGACGCGCATTTCACTTTGATATACATTCAGCGTGGTGGCGAAGAGGCGAATCCTGTAGCGAGTGGATTACTCGACATAGGCATGTGGTCGTTCATCGGCATCAAGGCCCTTGGTGTTGGCCTCGGCGCAGTCATTTTTTGTGTTCTGAACGACTTCAAAAATGCGCGCATCGGAGTTTTCGCCGCATTGACCTTTTACCAACTCTTATTCTTTTATCACCTAAGCCTGTACTTAGGCTGGGCTGGCAACGTTAGCTATTAAAGAACAAGCCCGCATGGTTGGGCACCACGTCTTTTAGCTTTTCAATCACCATTTCTGCTTGTGCTTTTGCGGCAAGGCGTCCAATAAGCTCTTCAAGGTAAGGCGGTGGGGCTAGATTGTCGGACGCTAATTCTGCACTGCCCTGTTGCTTCCATATCAAGCTGGCGCCATTATTGCCTGCGGTTTTGGTTAAACGTGTTTCACTGTTTACTCCAAAGCGGTTGAGCAATAAAAAGCATGCCTTAAGCGCTGCACGCGCACACCGCGGATCGGCGTATACCATTGTGCCAGGAGCGATATCCGTTTTGACGCCGAAGCCTAGTTTCTTTAAATCTTTTTCAACGCCGATTGCGCAGTCACGTAAATCAAAGCTAGAATAATGTGGAGTAACAGTTTGCGACGTTAGCTCGATATATTCAAGCTGCTCGCTAATAAGTCGCGAAGCTTCAAGGGCTGGATTTAGGACATCGCTGAGAGCATCATTGTCAAAGCCTGCCATTTGTAGTGCGCCAGAAATGCAAGTTATAGGGTCACGCAAAGCCTCAATCATTCCATTTAAGAATCTGTCATCGCCCGTGCTCGCTAAACGGCCGCTGCCAGAACCAGAAAAGGCTACCAAGCAGGTTTGCAATCCTTGTGCCGTCCATGGCTTCGGCAAGACAGCTACGTTACTATATTCTAGCAAACTCTCAAAGCCTGCAATCCCGCGGTCGCCGACAAGCAATAAGCACCAAGTTTGCGTATGCATTTTTAGTGTGGCACCAACAGTTTTTAAATCACCGAGCCCCATGGCGTCGGTATCAAGAATAATGCCATCTGCTTCGCCGTCGTGCACGACATATTGCAGCCAATGGTCTAGTTGGAAGCGATGACATGTGATATTGGTCTCAGGGAACAGGAACTCAATAGACTGATGCAACTCAGAATCAAGTTCTGGGGTGTACAATATAATGTCGCTATTTGCTACTAGGCTAGTTACCACGGCCTGATTTTAGCAACTTCTTACAACGACTTTCAGTAATAGTCGATTAGGAATTATTAGGTATGCAGCGGCGTATTATCCACGGGATTGCCTCGGCGAGATGAGCGCAATAAAGATCGGGCTCTTTCCCCATTTCTGCTAGCTTTTGACGCATTGCGCGACCTTTCCCGGTGCCCACGAGCACGGACGGCAGGTCTTTGGCCGCAAAAGCTTGCAAATCCCGTACATCATCACCTACACCCACGCTGCAGCTCCAATCAATATCAAAGTCTTGTGCTGCGGTGTCTAACATGCCGCCGTGCGGCTTACGACATTGACAGCGTCTGCGCTCTGGTGCAACACCAACTTCCGGGTGGTGGGGACAATGGTAGTAGCCATCGATGCGCACGCCATAGGGCTGCAGTAAGGCGTCGATTTCGTTTTGGATGGCGACTAAATCGCCTTCATTGAGTAAACCACGAGCAATGCCGGATTGGTTCGATACGACGATTAGTCGAATGCCACGCTTTTGAAAAGCCGCTAGGGCTTGCGCGACACCAGGTAGTAACTCGGTGCGCGAAGCATCAGAAAGATAGGACACCTCTGTTAAAAGGGTGCCATCGCGATCGAGAAAAACTGTAGGTTGGGCAGTCATGGTGCTTGTAACCGTGAGGATTATAGATTATCCTAACGGCCATGAAAAAAACAAAAAACTATAATAAATTGCTAGAAGAGCTGTCAAATGATAGCGGCGATCCGTGGATGGTCTTCAAGATTATGGGCGAGTTCGTCGAAGGGTTCGATGCGATGAAAAATATCGGACCATGTGTCTCAATCTTTGGTTCGGCTCGCACTAAGCCAAACAATCCTCACTACAAAATGGGGGTTAACGTTGCGCAAGAATTAGGCAAGCGCGGTTACAGCATCATCACGGGTGGTGGCCCAGGTGCAATGCAAGCGGGTAATGAAGGCGCGCAAAAAATTGGCACTAAATCGATAGGTCTGAACATTGTGTTGCCATCGGAGCAAGATCCCAATCCTTATCAAGATTTAGAGCTTCACTTTAAGTATTTCTTCACACGTAAAGTATGTTTTGCAAAATATGCTTTGGCTTATGTGGTGCTTCCCGGCGGCTTTGGCACCATGGACGAGTTTTTTGAAGCACTTACGTTGATCCAAACAGGCAAAATGCGCAACTTCCCAATCGTACTGATGGGTAAAAGCTACTGGGGCGGACTCATTCGTTGGATTAAAAAGTCTATGGTCGAAGAGGGCACAATATCTCGGGGAGACCTTGATTTGTTCTATATGACTGATGATCCTTCAGAGGCGGCAGAGGTGATTCAACGTGCTCTCGAGGAGGGCTCACATGCGCGCCCGGAATGGAAACTGCAAATTGCTCGTGCGCGTCGCCAAGCTTCAAGGCTTAACGCCGAAAACCGTATTGAGCAACGCAGAGCCACGAAAAAATCTTCTAAGAAGAAAACCACTAAGAAAAAGAAGAAAGGTTAGAGGTCTGCCTCTTTGGCGCGCGACATAAACTCGCCCGTTTCTGTAGACACCTTAATGTATTCACCTGCGTTAACAAATGGCGGCACTTTAATCTCGAGACCCGTTTCGCATACTGCGCGCTTCTTGTCTTGATTGACCGTGTTGCCCTTGGCGGACATTTCTGCTTCAGTGACCCTTAGCACGACAACAGTAGGTAGATCGACAGCAACTGGGGTTCGATCGAAAAAGGTTAAGGCGATTTGCTGGTTGTCTCGCACGAACTTCATAGTTTCTCCGACCATGTCGGCTTCTAAGAAATACTGTTCGTAATTATCTGCATCCATGAA
>CAXGOF010000108.1:0-6093 GCA_964011335.1 uncultured bacterium | reverse complement strand
AGCGTCAAGCAAATGTGGCGGCTGACATGCAGGTAAGCCAACAAGCGGTTTCTCAAATGATCTTGGGCGCACGCTGGCGTCAACTAAAAGCTGCAGAGCAAACGATGCGTGATTGGTTAAAGCAGCCGCAGCGCACGATGCTGTGGCCAATGAAAAGTCGTAGTTGATTGGCCGAATCACGCGACATGGGGGAGCAGCCAGTAGCTGCTATTTTGGCCGAGCATGGCCTTAAAGCTAATGACTTGGTCAAAGCTTCGGCAACACCGATGACTCACAAGATGGTGAAGCGCGCATGCAAAGGGCGAAAATTGACCGGCAATACGATGCGCATTGTACGTGATGCGTTAAACCTATGCCTAAGCTCTAAATACGACCTATCCGACCTATTTAATTACAGGCCTTAGGCTCTTTCAATCCGCGCAAATGTTCCGCTACGCTCTCGCCAAGCGCCACTAAGTCGTAACCGCCCTCGAGAAAGGAAATCACTCTCCCCTGAGAGTGCTTGTTCGCAATATCGACAATCTCTTTGGTTATAAGGAAATAATCTTTAGTTCCTAAACTAATATTTGCCAAAGGGTCTTTGCGATGCGCATCAAATCCGGCTGACAACAAAATGATTTCTGGTTGAAACTTATCGACGTTGTCTAGAATTTTATTTTTTAAAATATTTAAAAATGTGTCTCCGTTTGTGCTTGGCGCAATAGGTGCATTAAAAATATTTCCACTGCCCACTTCATCTTCCGAGCCCGTTCCAGGGAATAAGGGGTGCTCATGTATCGAGCCATACAAGACGCTACTATCGTTATAGAAAATTTCTTGCGTGCCATTGCCATGGTGCACATCAAAGTCGATGATGGCAATCCTCTTTATTGGGTATTTTTCTTGTAAGTATCGAGCAGCTACCGCGACATTATTAACAAAACAAAAACCATTCGCCCGAGTAGTTTCAGCATGATGGCCCGGCGGCCTAACAGCGCAAAAAACCCTTTTTGCACCGTCTTGCATAACGCTCTGCACGGCAGCAATCCCGGCGCCACAAGCTCTTAGAATGGCCTCTTTGCTATTGGGGCATAAAAAGGTGTCCGCGTTGGGCTCCTGCTCGACAGTGACCAGGCCAGAGTTCGGAATCATTGAAAATATCTCTCTTAAGTAACTCTCTGGATGAACTAGAGAGACCTGCTCCTTCGTAGCCAATGGAGCGAGTCTAACTTCTGCCTCGACATCGTCCATGTCTTGCATCGCTTTAAGGACAACCGCCAAGCGCTCCTTTTTCTCTGGATGGCTTGAACCGTTATCTTTAAGTAGGCAGTCGGGGTGGGTAAAAATAATCACTTTCCCCATGATTACTTAATTAATAGTCATCGTCACATTGTCTATTGCAACTTGGCTTTGCCCATTCGATGCGATGGTCAAGCGTGTATGAAATATCGGGTCAGCGCCAACTGGTGCAATAGCCGTCACGGTGTGATTTGTCCAGGTTGGTCGAGCCAGAAGCGTGAAGGAAGTGGACGACAGTGGCGCCGTATACATTTCTTGGTTACGGAAATCTAAGGTTATGTCTGCCAGGGCTGCTCCCGTTGCCTGTGGCGAGCGTAACCACAGATTAACAGTCACCGTTTGGCCTGGCTGACAAGGATTGGATTGTTGAATCGACCCACCGCTTGCAACGCCCACAAAATACTCGCCATCTTGCGCAGTTGCCGGCGCATACAAACGGTGCACTCCTGGCTTGTTTACGCCATAACGCCAGCCGAATCCACCGAATGGCGCTGACTCTTCGAAACTGCCATTGGCCACATTGCCGCCGCGACCAAAGCCTGTCATCACATCACTAGGTGAGGCGGTCCAACCCATCACTGTCGCAATATGCTCACTGACAAGATCGGCCATGCCGCTGTGATCAGTTTCACAGCCATGCCACTGCTCAAACACCCACGGGAATATTACGGCTGACATGTTTGGGTCATTACGCTGAGCAACGACGCTTTCAATGTAGTCGGCGGGCTCATCTTTGTCCCAGCCGCGACCGTTCGCCATTACGATATGTGCATTAGGGTAAGTGGCCCGCATGTCATCGAGCAAATTGTTATAGCGAGTGCGTATTCTTGACTCAGAATAAAAATAAATGTCGTTAGCGCCAATGTTAATGACTACCACATCGGGTATCCAGCTGCTAAACCCCCACTGAGTGTTTTCGTCACTCGGATTAACTCTGTCATACCAATTATTCAAAGAAGAAATCGTCGCGCCGCTAATTGAACAGTTTTGATAAGCAGCACCAAATCGCCGAGCGGTGATTCCCGCAAAAGTATTCGTGCAGCCGCGATAGCGAAGCTGACCATTATTTTCTTCGTGCTCTAAAGAGTCGCCCGCCAAATTAGAGTCGCCGTAAAAAGCGATGCGTCGACTATGGGGCAACGGTGGAGAAAGAGGGCCAATGCCGTCAATTCCGGCGAAGCCCAAAAAGGTCATGTGCTCGTTATTGTTAGTTTCTTTTACAACTTCAATATGGTGTGTCCCCGCCGTCAAGCCATGAGCCAAAATAACCGCCTGCCAACTATTCTTGCTAGATACCTCAACCTCCTTAGCGTTAAAAATATCACCATCAATAATCACCTTGAACCACTCGTTGTCGTTTTCCACAATTACGCCCATCGCAATCGCGGTGCCGTCAAAGTTTATAGAGACTGAAGACCCCTGCCATCCGCACCATGGTGATGTGGCTGTACTGTCATCCCATCGACCTTGGTAAGTGATAGAAGCGTCATCGGCATAGGCGACCCAGGCAGGTGCTGGAGCGTGGCTGCCAAAAAAGGCTATTAGGCTTAATACGATTGCGAAAAATTGCACAGCTCTAGTTTACTGCATATCTGCG
Organism: uncultured bacterium; assembly: GCA_964011335.1. Taxonomy (GTDB): domain Bacteria; phylum Planctomycetota; class UBA1135; order UBA1135; family UBA1135; genus JAPKEZ01. The sequence goes on along the minus strand of CAXGOF010000108.1, from coordinate 3,218 downwards.
AATTGCCGCAGTTTTACATGGGTTAATTCATCCTTTAGAGCTCCAAACGCGCCAGACCATCTTGCACTTCGAAGGTTGCTATGCCGCCGACATACATAGGGGCGATATGCAGTGTTTGGCCATGCGCTCCGGCGAACGTCGTCGCAGCAAAGAGAAAAGTTGCAATTAGATTTTTCATGGGATTGAGACGAGGGGGTCGCAAAAGTTGCAACTCACTAACCATACCCTATTTGCCGACAATGCGCCTAAATTAGTGTTTATTAAGCGCCGCGGCGCTGGATGAGCTAAAATCTACGCCGTTAAACGCATAACACAACCATGGCAAACATCGAATCATCAGCAGAATTTGTATCCGCGGTCTACGCGCAGATGCGCTCCAACATCGCAGCGATCAAAAACCCTAGCGACCGTGCGCTTCCGCTAGCTGAAAAGATTGTATTTGGCCACATCGACGATGTAGCCACTCAAAATCTCGAGCGTGGCAAAGCTTACCTTAACCTGCGCCCTGACCGCGTGGCGCTACAAGACGCGACTGCGCAAATGGCGTTGCTGCAATTCATGATGGCTGGCAAAAACGAGGCGGCCGTCCCGACTACTGTTCATTGCGATCACCTGATTCGTGGGCACGTCGGGGCCGCCGAAGATCTCACTTTAGCTAACGAGGAGAACAGAGAGGTTTTCGACTTCTTATCTAACGTTTCCAACCGCTACAACCTTGGTTTTTGGAAGCCCGGCTCCGGCATTATTCACCAAACCGTACTTGAAAACTACGCCTTCCCGGGTGGCTTAATGGTTGGCACTGATTCACACACCCCGAATGCGGGTGGATTGGCGATGTGCGCAATCGGAGTTGGTGGCGCAGATGCCGTTGACGTCATGGCCGACTTCCCATGGGAAGTCCTACAGCCAAATATCGTCGGCGTTAAACTGACTGGCAAGCTAAACGGCTGGACGGCACCCAAAGATGTCATCCTTAAGTTGCTCGGCATGTTGACTGTTAAGGGTGGCACCAATCGCATCATCGAATATTTTGGTGAAGGTTGTGAATCGATTTCGTGTACTGGCAAAGGAACAATATGTAACATGGGCGCTGAACTTGGCGCGACTTGTTCGGTGTTCCCTTATGATCAGCGCATGGGTGATTACTTGCGCGCGACTAACCGCGTCGACCTAGCTGACCTCGCCGACTCCAACCTTGATTTACTCACCGCTGATGAAGGGTGTGCATACGACGAAGTTTATGAGATTGATTTAAGCGCACTCCAGCCACACTTGGTTGGGCCGCACACTCCAGACTTAGCGCATGAAATTTCTGACATGGCCGCCGACTGTGAAAGCGAAGGTTATCCTGTCGAGATACGTGCCGCGCTAATTGGTTCATGTACAAATTCTTCTTATGAAGATATCCACCGCGCTGCTGATATTGCCAAACAGGCAACAGCTAACAACGCCAAGATGAGTTCGCACTTATTCATCAGCCCCGGCTCTGAACAAGTGTATGCAACGATTAAACGTGATGGCTTGCTTGACGCGCTCGAAGGTGTGGACGCTACCGTTTTAACAAATGCATGTGGCCCCTGCATCGGTCAATGGCAGCGTGACGATATCGAGCTGGGTGTCCCCAACAGCATTGTTACTTCGTTCAATCGTAACTTCCGCGCACGCAACGACGCCAACCCTGACACGCTCGGATTTATTGGTTCGCCAGAAATGGTAATGTGCCTTGGTTTAGCTGGGCGCCTGGACTTCAACCCGTTAACCGACTCGTTAATTAATGCCGATGGCGACACATGGAAACTCGAGGCGCCGGCGATTGCCCCTGATATCCCAGAGGCTGGTTTTGAGATTAAGCGCGATGGTTATCAGGCTCCAAGCGAGGGCACCGAAGGCGAAATCGCAATCGACCCGGATAGCGAGCGTTTACAATTACTTGAGCCGTTTAAGGCGATTGCCCCTGAAGGGTATGCTGGAATGCCCTTGCTGTTAAAGACAATTGGTAAAACCACAACCGATCATATCAGCCCCGCGGGCAAGTGGTTAAAGTTCAGAGGGCACCTCGACAACATTTCTAACAACATGTTTACTGGTGCGACCAACGCATTTGACGGCGGCACTGGCACCACTAAAGACCCACTCAATGGCGAAACGGGTCAGCCTGTTCCGGCGGTGGCACGCAATTTAAAAGCTGCGGGCAAACACTGGGTAGTTGTCGGTGACGAAAACTACGGCGAAGGCTCGTCACGCGAGCACGCAGCGATGTGCCCGCGCCTACTTGGCGCAGGTGTCATCATTACGCGTAGCTTCGCACGTATTCACGAAACAAACCTTAAAAAGCAAGGGGTGTTGGCGTTTACTTTTGCTGATACGGCTTCGTGGGAACTCGTGCAACAAGACGATACTGTAACCATTGAAGGGCTCGAGCAACTAGCTCCGGGCTCGCAAGTATTCGCGGTATTTAACCACAGCGACGGCAGCAATCATCGCGTCGAAGTTCTACACACTCTTAACGCCGACCAAATTGTTTGGTTCAAAGCTGGCTCTGCGCTTAACTCACTTCGCGCATGAGCTTACAAATTCGCACTGCTGTAATTACGGGGGCCGGTAGCGGTATCGGGCGCGCAGTTGCTCAAGAATTTGCCAACAACGGTGTTCGACTTTTATTAGTCGGGCGCCGTCTTGCAATGCTACAAGAAGCTTTAGGCTCACTCAGTGGCGATGGGCATTCTGTTGTGGCTGTTGACGTGACCGATGCCGGCGCATTAAGAGCCGCTATCGACGATTTTGCCAACTCGAATAACGGTTTGGATTGTTTGGTCGCTAATGCTGGCATTAACCCACAGCGCGCGCCTGCGGTTGATGTCGACGCAGACGCTTGGGGCGAAACGCTACGCGTAAATTTAGATGGCGTGCATAACAGTTGCCAATCCGCCATACCGCATTTACTTAAATCTGAATCCGCCAGCGTGGTAACAATCGGCTCAATCGCCGGCCTAAAGGGCATGGTAGCGCGCGCAGCATATGGGCCCTCTAAAGCGGCAGTAATTAACTACACGCAATCTTTAGCCGCTGATTACTCGCGGCAAGGCATACGCGCTAATTGTGTTTGCCCAGGCTTTGTAGTTACCGACATTAATCGAGAGTGGCTCAACAGCCTGCCATCCGCAAAAAGAGAAAACTTAGAGGCTCGACATCTTCTAGGCCTAGGGACTCCGCCGCAA
>CAXGOF010000107.1:0-6141 GCA_964011335.1 uncultured bacterium | reverse complement strand
TGAACTCGGTCGCCCGGCGAGCAGGTCCGCACAGTGCGCAGCAGCTAACGCCAGCTCATCACCAACAACCAGCTGTGGGCAGCTGAATTGCTCGCGAACTTGGTCAACCAACAACATGGAAGCATGAGCGTCTAAGGCAGGTTGAATGAAATCGGCACCCTGCTGACTATGCCCCGGGATAGCACAAAAAATGTCACCCCGTTGCACACGCCGCGAATCGAAACATGCGCGCACCAAATCTACATCAAGCAACTGGGCTTGAGCTGGGGACAACTCGGGAGATAATCCGCGTTCTTGCAGTGCGTTGATGAGGTCGGCGACGAGCATGCTACTGGTCAAGATTAGCCTTATTAGCGCCTGATTCCAAGACCGAAGCCGACAATGTTCCGCGTGATTTCAAGGCATGCTGTAAAATGTTCCCTGCCGCAGGGCCGCAAACCTGAGAACCATAATAATGCGCCGTAGTGCCGTGAGTACCGAAGGCCACGACCAGCACCAACACTTCCGGCTCTTCAAGAGGTCCGTAAGCAACAAATAGTGATGTATACTTGTCCTTGGCCGGCCCAGAGCTATGCTTCGAAGTACCTGATTTCCCGCAGTAATTAAAATCGTTGCGATGCGGTAGCCACTTACGGCCTTTGTACATAATCATGTCGTGCATTGCACTACGAACCTTTTCGGCGACATCTTCACTCAGGACGCGGCGAATCTCAATTGGCTCTTGCCCAAGGTTCAACTTAGCACGCATCAACTTCCCCCCATTGGCTATCGATGCTAATGCCATTGCATGATCAATTATCGGCACTTCAAGCTCTCTACCAAACGACACAGACGGAATCGTAAACACCATTCCGTCCGGCCCTTTCTCACGCATAAAGGCTTCAGTTTCTGGATACTTACCATCCTGAAACTGAAGCTTCAAACCTGGCAACTGTTTTGCCTTTTCATCATAACCAAAGTGAGGCAAGAAAGCCGCCATTTTTTCGCGCCCGACTGCGCGGCCAATTTGCGATAGAACAATATTCGAGGAATGAACAATGGCCTCCGAGAAATTCATATCTTCATTGCGATATTTCGATGAGTTGTGAATAACTCGACCCGGTAAAGAGTAAGCACCACCTTTATTGCTAAACATTTGTGTCGCAGTAATGGACTTGTTTTCTAACGCCCAAGCCGCAACTAACGGCTTCATTGTCGATCCTGGGCTAATTCTATTGAGACCGGGGAAATTCCAACCATCATACACTTTTTTATCTTTCCGCTCGTTGAACACAAGCTCCATACTGCCCTCTGGATCATTCAAATCGTAATCTGGCAACCCCTGCGCGCTCAAGATATCTCCGTTATTCACGTCAACCACAATCGCAACACAATGCATGGGGTCATGGTCTTCCATTATCATCACCAATTGCTCGCGAACGAAACTCGAAATATTTAAATCTAGAGTAGTTCTAACTGACGCACCCGGCACGGCATCATCTTTCCCAAGGGCAGGGTTTGTTCCGTGCCCAGCGCCAACCTTGATTGCTGCACGCCTACCATCAGTGCCCGAGAGTTGCTCATTCAATCCGGCTTCCAAAGCATTTCTTCCACGCCTCTCTACACCACCTCTCACTAACCCCACAAAATGGCTTAAAACCGGTCCATTTGGCCGAATACGCTCAAAGGACTGCACCAAGTTCAATCCGCTGTATCTCACCGCCTGCAAGGATTTTTTTATTCTCTCACGATCGAACGGCGAAATATTATGCAGCAATAATTGAAATGGCGCCTCATTGACCATTACTGCTTGGTACAACTGTTCAACGGATAAACCAGTAGCTACGGCGACATCACCCAGTCGTTCCCGGATGTCTTCTTCAGTCCAGATTCCATCTTCAAAATTACTAATGACCGAGCGGTTCCGTGGAAAAAAGTTAACCACCAAATCCCAACTACCACGATCTTCAGCGAGCACTAACCCATGGCGATCTAAAATCTGACCGCGCTCCGCAGGAATCAATCTATTATATTGAACCTCGCTTAAACTAGTGCCATCAACCCCCTCGTCAACGAGCACAAAGAAATTGTAAATACTTAGCGAGTAAACGACGAACAATAGCCCAAGTGGCCATAATGGTTTAAACGCTACGGCTTGCTTACTCACGAGCGGTTGTTATCGTAATCGGTGTTACTCTGCTCATCGAGCAAACGTTTTATGTTCGCAGGGGACGTTATCTGATTGAACAAGCTTTCGTTAAAATCAATACGTTGCTCACAACGCTCAACGCAGCGACGGCTCGCTTCAATACGCCCACGAGAGGCCATAGCCTCATTCTCCAGGCCCAGCCCGAGCAGCATCTCAGCTATGATAGCGGCTAACAAAATAAGTGATGTTTCGCTCAAGATTAAAAAGTCTCTTTAGACAGGACACGCAATCGCGCGCTGCGCGAGCGGATATTCGAACGCACTTCATCTGAGCAAGGTGCGATACCCTTCTTGTAAATATTCTCGAAATCTGAACTTCGAGATTCGTTGCGAAAGGAGTTCTTTACTAATCGGTCCTCTAGAGAATGAAAACTAATTACCGCAAGTCGACCGCCGTCAGCTAGCAATCTTGGCCCGCATTCAAGCAACATGGCTGCTTCATCTAATTCGCGATTTACCGCAATCCGTATGGCCTGAAAGGTGCGCGTGGCAGGGTGGTGCCCACCCATGCCGCGACTCACGGTGCGTCCAACCAAATCCGCGAGTTGTGTGGTGCGCAACAGTTGCCCAAAACGCCGCTGCTTAACAATCGCATGCGCTATCTTTCTTGCAAAACGTTCTTCGCCGTACGTGCTCAACCAACCTTCAATCTCATCTTCACTGGCCTCAGCCAACAAAGATGCTGCCGACGCTTTTTGCCCCGTTGCATCCATGCGCATATCTAATGGGCCATCCTGCATGAATGAAAAGCCGCGATCACGGTCTTCGATTTGATCAGAAGAAACGCCAAGGTCAGCTAGTATGCCATCCACTTTGCCATTTGCGTGCTGCTCAACGACAGACTCTATCGACGAGAACGGAGCGTGTACATAAATGACACGATCACCGTACGCCTTCAAGCGTTTTTGAGTACGGGCGATTGCCTGCGCATCACGATCAATACCAATCACAATGTTATCGGGGTGAGCCTCTAATATTTTCTCGGCGTGCCCCCCACCGCCTAGAGTTGCATCAACAAAAACACCGCCACGCTCGGCGCGCAATCCTTTAATGGATTCATCTAATAGGACTGGAAGGTGACGAGTTGACATTAGTTCACTGAGTGGTTTGCGGTATTGACGGCATAATAAAATCACGAGTTGTTCTCCGTTGGTTGGTAATCAGGGCTGGTCATATCGCCAGTCGCAGAATTGAAGTAATCATCTGCTTCAACAAGACCGCTCTCATATTTAGCGCGGCTCCATATTTCAAAATAGCTGAGCGCACCAACGATCATGGCTTCACCGCTCAAATCGATACGTGAACGCAATTCTTCTGGCAATAACACACGCCCTTGGGCATCGACCTTCAATTTGCGAGAGTTAGCGCCGAGCGACCGGCGCAATTTTTTAGCACGCGAAGCATTTTTCTCATTACGTAAATTAGCTTCGATGTATTTCGCAAACTCACCAGCTGTGTATATTTCTAGACAGCAATCCACCGCGTTAATAACGCACTCGAACGATTCACGCTCGCGAGGGTCTTCAATAGCGTCCATAAAACCACGAGGAACAAACACACGACCTTTCTGGTCGATTTTATGCGCAAATTCTCCGTTGAAGTAAGACATTTATTTATGAAAAGAAGGTCGGGACGAACATAAACAACTTCACCATATTCATGTTCTTTTTCCCCACATACATATCATAGTGCCCCACCAGAATAATGCAAATAAAAAAACCCAGAAAAATTCTGGGTTCAATTTTTCACGCTTAGAGTGGGTTTCCGGCCTAAATGGACGACTCTCTCGTCGGATCGACCAACTCTGCTAGCTGCTTACTTAGCTCAGTCCGCCTCTCATCAGTCATTTCGCGAGATTCGACGGCAAAAGTCCTCTTGGTGCGTGTTTTGCGCAACGACATAATCTCTTGCTGGCCTTTCATATGAACACGCTCGAGGCGGAGTTTTCTGTGGCGGACCAATAATAGCGACAGCAAGTAGCTTAAATCTTTGCGGTCATCGCGCGGGTCGTCAAGCAATTTTTCAAGCAACGCAAGCAACATATCAAGATCTAGGCGCAAGGATTGGCGACTCTCATGCTGCGTTGTTCTCCAGTAGACGACATCTGCATCCTCATCTCGGCTGTTAAAACAGGCGCGGCACAAGTCTGCGCGCTGCAAGTCGCCATCAATCATACGCAACAGCGAAAACACATCTTCGCCATCGGTGAAGGAGTAATCGCAATCGTCACATTGCTTATTACGCTTTGAGTATTGCCAATCTTTTACCATTTAACTATCGCGCAAGAACAACTGCGAACTTAAGAATTGCATTAGAACGCGGGATTGACCCTGGTCATCGTCAACGGCTTCCCATTCAGCAGCGCTCGCGTCGAGAGTATCGTCTCCCTCTATGTTACGCTCGGCGATCACACGCGAGCGAACAGAGATTTCATTATTGCCCTCATTCTCAAAAATCCTAAAGATTGCCTTATACCTCATGCCTTTATTTCTAAAAGGTTGCAAGCGAACTTCCCAGTCAGAAAAAACAGTGCCCCGTAAAGCGTCGGTCGTGCCTTTCGGGTAACCTGCCTGAGAAATCGCATATTCGCAGGCCAGCAATAGATCGCGACGCGGCGGCGCATCTTTTAGGATGATCTGTTTCCAGCGACCCTCGCTAGGATCGTCAATCGGCAACTCGGAAGCGCATGACCACGACAGCGAACAAAACATCAGCAACATTAACATTTTCTCTATCATCATTTTTTAACCTTTTTTAGCCGGCGAGCGTTTGCGTTCCCGCAACACAAAGCGCACCGGGACCTTAGTAATCTTAAACTTACGGCGAAACTCATTCTGCAAAGCGCGCATCAGCTCTTTTGAGAACAAACGATTTTTGTTCACGAACAACAAGAAGGTCGGTGGCAAAGTATTCAGCTGTGTAGCATAATAAAAACGAGGACGCTCGCCACGTCCGCGTATGCGCATATTATCGAATACGCCTTGCATAGCACGGTTCAGCACACCGGTACCCAGCTGCAGCTGCCCCTCTTCGTATACAGTAAGGACGTCACGCATTACCCTATCAATACCCTTCTTGGTCACATTCGACATCATTGCAATCGGCGCGCCCTGCAGGTGTGGCAGCTTATGATCGATAATGTCTCTGAATTGATCAATCGTGACATCGGGAACTAAGTCGCGCTTAGTACCAACCACAATAATCGCTTTGTAACGATCTTTAATAGTACGCGCCAACTCTTTATCCATGCGCGCCACTGTTTGTGACATATCAACGAACAGTAAAGTGATGTCAGAACGTTGAATTGCTTGATCGCTACGCGCCAAAGAATAATATTCGATTGACGAATTAACTTTACCCTTGCGGTGAACACCAGCAGTATCGATTAGTGTAATCGCAGAGCCCTTGTAATCGACGCTAATATCAACAGCATCACGGGTTGTGCCAGCGACATCAGAGACGATAACCCTGTTTTCTCCGGTCAAAGCATTAACGAAAGAGGACTTACCTGTATTACGGCGTCCGAGAATAGCAACATTAATAGACTCCCTATCGTCGACGAGTTGCTCTTCCGGCAAAATCTCAGTCAACCTTTTATACAAATCGCTGAAGCCCTGGCCTTCTTGCGCAGACACAGGTATCGGGTCACCAAAACCAAACGATGCAAAATCACTCACAGCCATTTGCGCTGGGCGCGTTTCACACTTGTTAGCCACCATTACCACGGGCACATCACTCTTCCGTAAATACTTTGCGACTTCTTCGTCAAGCAAAGTCACCCCTTCGCGCGCATCAACCACAAACAGCACCACGTCGGAAGCAGCCAAGCCGGTTACGATTTGATATTCAACAGAATCTTCGAGATTATGATTATCAACAATCCCGATACCGCCGGTGTCCATGATGTCGAAACCTAACTTGTAATCAGGAACACGCCCTGGCAACACAAAGCCG
>CAXGOF010000106.1:0-6188 GCA_964011335.1 uncultured bacterium | reverse complement strand
CTTACGAGAATCTTCCTTTGCCGCTGGTTCTAATTTTATAGATGCCTTCCAGGACTTGGCGCTCGTGCCACTCTGCGTCAATAGCGTGTTGATCACGATAGTGATTACGGGCAGTATCGACATCATCACGCTGAATCGACTTGCGTTTATTTTGCTTGGCGTAAAAGGAAGATTCTCGTAAGTAGTCGGCGAGAATGGGTAGGCGCGTTGAAATGCGTTTGCGCCCACCAGCATCATTGACTGCGCGTTCGAGTAGGGCGCGCATGCCGGTGTTAGAGATGGGCAACAAGCCTTCTTCGCGGCTAATATGGTGCAACGAGTTAGCGATGCTCGCAGCATGCTTTTTCATTAAGGGCAGAGAATCTTCAAACTCAGATTTCACTTTGAAGATTCGCGGGAAATCCGGTTCGTCGTCGTGTAAGTGGTCGTATAAATTACTGTCACCGACCAACACAACCTTTAATTTGATTGGCACTGCTTCAGGACGCGCGCCAGTAATTCCGAGCGGCGATAGCGATTCGAGCGCATGAATAGAGAGTTTCCCAGATTGCAAAGTACGCTTAAGGGCGCGCCACACTTCAGCTTCTCTAAAAACGTCGCGAGCATTCAAGACTAAAATGCCACCATCAGCCTGTAGCAAAGATCCAGGCCGTACCGCATGATGCACATAACCGAGGCCTTGTTGGCTTTGAGAGCGTTCAATGGTGCCAAACAGGTTGGAGTAATTTGGATGAGGCTCGAACACAATGGGCACTGTTTTTTCGCGCATGGTGCGCACCGCATTAACCTCAAATACTTCGAAGCTACGTTGACCCATGGAGTCTTCTGCTTCGTCATCCGTGGCGGCCGAGCGCGCCCACATGCGTGGATGGTTTACAGCGAACTGAGCACAATCACCAAGCCATGAGGCCAGGTTCATCTCGGCGCCGAGCTCTTCAGCCAGCGCTACTGTGATGCCTTGAACAGCCTCAGTCATTACAGATTCGTCAATGTTGTTACTCTCGCGAATTAATCGCAATGCCATTGCCCGAGCCTTGTTTTGTGTTTGTTCTACTTGCGGTAAAAACTCGGTACGCGCAGCAAACGCCTTTTTCATCTTAGCCGTGGATGGCCGCAGCTTGTTCGGTAATTGCAGCGCTTGTTCTGGCGAACAAACTTCACCGTTGATACGCAAGTGAATATCTTTGCGTGTGCCTTCGTCTTCTTCGATTACGACTAAGGCCAAGCCGAATTTTTGCAACTTAGCCTCAAAGCGCCTGAATAGTTGCGACTCGGCTTTTTGATAACGCGTAAACAAATGGTGCCGACGTTTCAGGTGGTCTTCGCTTTTCAGGAGTTTAGGAATCTCGGTGCGCAGTGCGTGAACCCAGTTGCGCATGCCAACCACTAATTTAATGCCAGCCCCTAAAGGCAGCTCCAAATGCTGCGGGTTTATAGGTTCGTGAAAATTATGTACGAACACATGGTCGACAACGTCGTGGGCATCGAACTTCATGCTCTCGAGAAGTTCTTGCATAACTTCTGCTTTGTCGGTACCTCCAATGCCGCAAACAAAAATATTATACCCTGGTGAACCGACGTTCAGGCCCATCTCTATGGCGTCCAGGGCACGTTGCTGCCCAAAGAGTCGCTGTGAAATGGAGGGCTCGGCGTTGGCTTTTGCTTTTGGTGCCCAAGTTGCCGGGCACTGCCAGCGCAAATCACTGACTTTTAATTCTTTTGCCTTCATCTTTTACTTTGTTTGCTTCAGGATTGCGTTTCATAAATTCTAAAACGCTCACTAATGATTGTCGCGCATCGTCTTTAGACGGATTTAATTCTAGCGCAGTATAGTAGTTTTCGATTGCTGCATTAAACATTAAGTCAGCAGCACTGATGTCGCCTTGTTGCCCGAATGAAGTGCCTATCTTCACCTGAGATTCGGCGAGGGCAATGTGGGTGACCGCTTTGTTCTGACCATTTGCAATGGCATGTTCAAAGCGTGGAATAGCTAACTCGTATTGCTCGAGCTCCATGTAGTTCAAACCGGTATTCAAATTGAAGGATCCAGCCATGGGCTTGTCTATAGGGTCGAAGTCGTCCATTGCCGAACTGCCCTCAATAATCAGAATAGGTATCGCGATGAGCATGGCGGTTACAAGATTGCGCGAGCGGCCAATGCTATAAATCGCCCATGGTGCAACTATTGCCGCGATAGGAACCAATGGCAAGCGGTAGCGCGGCGAATACCAAAACACCACAACGACGGCGGCAGCACTTAGAAATAATAATGTAAGTGGCAATCGTGCGGTGTTGCGACGTCGCCATAGCATGATTAAGCCTACAAGCGACAATGGTAATAGCCACCCGACTTTTATGAAGTTCAGCGGGGTGGCTGGTCGTGGCCAAGCGTTGTCGCTTCTCTCAAGGTTGATGAAGAATAGATCTCCATAGTTGTTGCCGGCGAATAGCCAGCGCAGTTTAGTAAAAAACAAAGATACTGCGGTGCCAGGATTGTTTGCCCAGTAATCTAGGCCTTGCTGCATGTAGAAGTCAGACGTGTGTTGCCAGCCTTCTTCGCCAGTTTGCTGTTTGACAATCTCGTAGGCGTCGGAGTTCTGGCGGAGGCGGTTTGCTGAAACACCTTCGAGAGGCTGATATGTTCCATTGGAGCCGAGCGCATTGCCGTGAGCGAAGGTCACTCCTGCTTGGGCGCTAACCGGGATGAACTCTACACCTCCCGGAGAGCCCTTTGTGGCTTGTGCATTATGTACAGTTGCCGTGGCTGTAACAAGTACCATGCTAAAAACAACTAATAGCCCAATCTGGCGCTGCTTGCTTTTGCGAAGAGCCTGCCATGCTAAAAAAGGAATGCTCGCTAGCAACGGCGGGTGCGCCAAGATCGCCAAGCCGACAGTGCCTCCATAGCCAACTGCTCGACGGGCACTTTGACTTTCACGAAAGCGCAAGAAAGTAAAAACCACGCCAGCCACTAATAAAAGTTGCAGCGATGAATTAACCATTCGCGTGGCGAAATAAGCCGGCTCGAGTAGCAATAAAAAAGATGCAGCAGAGGTAAAACTCAGCCAAGCATTATCGAACAGCTTTTTGCTACATGCGGTAATGAGCCATGCCGTTGCACTACGCAGCATAATTTGAACGACCATAACGCCAACAATCTCTAATCCGAGTGCGCGCAATAAAGCTATAAAGTAGGGGTAAAGTGGCGCCGACAAGAAGGGTTGTTTTTGCACTAAATTGCCGTCAAGAATCGAGTCCGACATATGCCAATATTCGAGTGAATCCCCTGATAACGCCAATAAAGTAGGATTTTCTCCGACGGACAAATACAAACTAATGAGTTGCCATATAAAATCAATGGCAAGCAGCATTAGCAGTACAGAAGTGGGTCGCAATCGTTTCACAATCTGCTATCCTATCAGTCCCAATTTACCCATTACATAACCATGGCTTACGAATTACCAAATCTACCTTACGGCATCTCCGACCTCGCTCCGCATATCAGTGCCGAGACTCTAGAATTCCACCATGGTAAGCACCATAATGCTTACCTTACTAAGTTAAACGAATTGCTTGACGGCGACTCCTCGAAGTCTCTTGAAGAGTTAATCACCACCACTGAGGGTGGAGTGTTTAACCAAGCTGCTCAGGTTTATAATCATAGCTTCTACTGGAAGTGTATGAAGCCTCAAGGTGGCGGTGCTCCTACCGGCGATTTAGCCGCAGCTATCGACCGTGACTTCGGTTCTTTCGATGATTTCGTTGCTCAATTCAAGGCAGCAGCAATGGGCCAATTCGGCTCTGGCTGGGCATGGTTGGTTGACAACAATGGTACGCTAGAAATATGCGCGAGCTCAAATGCCGGCAACCCTCTGACGGAAGGCAAAAAGCCTTTGCTGACGTGTGACGTCTGGGAACACGCTTACTACATCGACTTCCGAAACGCCCGCCCTAAGTACCTAGACACTTTCTTCGAAAGTTTGGTCAACTGGGACTTCGTCGCTTCGAACCTATAGTTCTAGAAGTAGACGGACACTCCAAAATATGGACCTGACATGCTCAGGTCCATATTTATTGTTGTACTTTCGATATCGCCGTTTATGCTTAGATCTACCACTCGGTATCCAACGACAGCCTCGGCATTTTTAAAGATAGCCATATTGAGGTTTATGTCGTGGTCAAAGAAATTAGCTTCGACACGATCAATGTCAATCGAAATTCCTGTCATTTCAGCGCCTAAGCGAATGTCAGTACCTGGGATGGCCACATCGGCACGGACACCAATTATTGGCACGGGTACTTCTTGACCTTCCTTCAACACGTTTTGTGTGATGCCAGTGCTTGCTTCCGTCAAGTTGAACTTATTGAAGCTTAATAAATCAAAGCCAAGTAAAACCCCAACACGGGCTGCTGAGGTGTTCAGTATGTCTATACCAAGCATCATTTTTGTGGTCTCAATATCGAGAGTAGAATTTATATCGAAATCGCCAACGCCACTTCCGAAATCGCCCAAGCCGTCACTACTGAATATACCAGTTTGGTTTCGAGAATAAGAGAATTGCGAAACTGAAAGCTCAAATGGTGCAAAACCAATGCGAGCTCCATATTGGCTAGTGTTCACCTTGTCTGAGTCTAAGCTGAAGGAACCACTAAGCTCTGGTGTAATGCCGGTTCCGGGAATAACAATGCCACCTGACGAGGCTTCAAGGGTTGGCGCGAATCCTGCTACATATGCGTTAGCATGCAAATCACTCCATGGTGCGTCGCCAGGAATAGCGCAAGCTGGGATTAATGTAGAGTAGACGAGAGGCAGATAAATTCGGGTGAGTCGCATGTTAGTAGTGTAACTACTCGCATTAACCGTTACACTAAAAGAAAGCACCCGCATGAAAACACCGATTCCTGATCACATCACACAACTAGCCACCGCTGCCGAAGCGGCAGGGGGTAGGGCGTATCTCGTAGGCGGATATGTACGCGATCAGTTGTTAAATAGAGAGTGCAAGGACTTCGATCTTGAGATCTACGGAATCGAAGTAGATGATCTCAAGAACTTGTTGGCTAAATTTGGCAAAGTCCATCTAATCGGGAAGCAATTTGCCGTGCTTCAGCTGGTGTTTAATAATGGTAACGAGGTTGAAGTTGCATTGCCACGGCGTGAATCTAAAACGGGTCCTGGGCACAAGGGCTTCGAGGTAAAGTCAGACCCACGCATGGGAAAAGAGGCGGCTGTGCTGCGCCGTGACTTCACGGTCAATGCTTTAATGCAAGATGTGCTGACGGGCGAGATATTCGATTTCCACGATGGGGTTGGCGATTTAGAAAGAAAGGTGCTGCGCCATGTTTCTCCTGCTTTCATCGAAGACCCGTTACGTGTTTTGCGGGCTGCACGTTTTGTAGCGAGCTTCGAGTTTTCAATCGCCGACGAAACAGTAGGGCTATGTAAGTCGATTGACATTTCTGAATTGCCGCGCGAGCGTATCGAAAGCGAGTTCCGATTGATGCTCGAGAAATGCGATCATCCGGGCAAGGGCCTGTTGGCCTTAGAGCAAACGGGAGCATTAATACATTTCCCTGAGTTAGCGTGTTTGCGCGAAGTCCCGCAAGACCCTGAGTGGCACCCTGAGGGCGATGTGTTGATTCATACCGCTTTGTGTCTCGATGCTGCTGTATTACGCCGTGACGAAATGGAGAATGTGTGGGCAGAAATGCTTGGTGTGCTCTGCCATGATCTTGGCAAGGCTACGCACACCGTCTTCGAGCGCGATCGCTGGCGATGCCCAGCGCATGATGTTGGCGGTGTCGAACCAACTAAAGAATTGTTGGCGCGCATTAACGGACAAAATGATGTGGTGCCGTTGGTTTGTGATTTAGTGCGTGAGCATTTGCGTCCGGGACAGTTGTATCTCGAGCGGGATAAAGTGAGCGATGCCGCGATTCGTCGATTGTCTACACGCGTGAATATCCCTGCGCTGTGTCGCGTCTCTTTCGCTGATTTCGCCGGGCGCCTAAAACCGTTTGAGTTGCCGTGGGCGCCGGAAGTATGGTTGCTAGAACGAGCTGCAAGTTTGGGAGTAAAAGATGAAGCGCCAAAAAACTTTTTGCGCGGCCAAGATTTAATCGCTCATGGCATTGAGCCTGGCCTAGAAATGGGTATAATCCTAGAGCTTGCTTATGGCCTTCAAATC
>CAXGOF010000105.1:0-6193 GCA_964011335.1 uncultured bacterium | reverse complement strand
TCAACCAAGATATTGCTATCGGGTAATTCTGGGCAGCAAGCGCGAATGCCATCTGCTTGAGCGGCATTGGTAACCACCCAAATACGTTCAGCAGGAATAAGTGGGTCAAGGCGTGCAACAGTCTCCGTGAGCATTGCTTTGCCGCCCATGATGGGCAGCAACTGTTTGGGTCGTGCAGTGCGACTTTCTGGCCAGAAACGAGTGCCAGAACCGCCTGCCATTATTACGGCGTGAAGCATGCGCTTATTGTACAGGAATTATTGGTGAGGTGTTCCATTCAGGTGGAGCAGGAGTTGGCACCCAAAGTGGAAATGCTGGGGGGATAAAAGCTTCATCAGCAGTTATCCACTCAATTATTTTAGACCAGCTGCGGTGACGAATTTTTAAGTCTTCAATAGGCCCATACACCTGTTGCTCGATGAAGAAGTCCAGTATGTCCTTTATCACAGGTAAACGCGTTATCAAGCTCAAAGTACGCATCGTAATTTTTAGATTTACCATGCTGTCCATGGTCGCGGTGCCTTCGCCGATGAACTCAAAAGCGGTGCCATCTAGCGATATCCTGTCTACCGTCATCTTGCCTTTTTCGTTAAGCGTCAATTCGAGATCTCCGTTGTCAATGGCCGGGGCTGGAAGCCCCGCAACTTGCCAGATGCTTTTCAAAACAGGGACCGAGCCGAGCATTGCATCTTCCACTGATAAGTTGACCTCGCCTTCGAAATCAATCGGTGAGGTGCTTGTGCTCTTGATGCTTATGTCACCTCCCAATCTACCGGAAAGTGCACCGCTAATATCTAGTTCATTGCGCATCTGTCCGAGGTCGATGTTCTCGAGTCCTAATTCGATTGCATAAGGCCAGCGATTCTCTGAGAAAAAGGCGAACGAAGCCTCAGTGACCCCCCCTCCGAGTAAATCTGCCTCAAGCCCGCTAACGCGGATCCCATCTGCGTTAATGACTAGGACTCCTTTTTCGTTAACGACTACCTCGCCACCCACTTCGGTGCTGGATTCTTTTACCGTTCGAATGTTGTGCACCTTTAGTCGCCCCAACTCGGCCTTGCCACTCGTAATGGACATCGTCGCCGAGAAATCCTCCGCCGAATTCCATGAGGCTTCGGTGATGTCGAGCACCGCCTGTCCGCTATTCAGTGGAATGCCTTCGCTAACCTGTAAATCAGATATTTCGAGGCCTCCTGTGAAATCGGCATGCATGGGGCCATTGTCATACAGCTTAACACTGGCGTGAAGGCTTTCAGCTTTGAGTCTTCCCTTGACACCGAGCTCCTCTAGAGTAGTTACAAGCTTAGAACCTGCAAGTGCTTGGAGCTTAGGGGTTAATGCGATGCCACGCTGTGAGTCAAGGTCGGCTTCGACATGAAGGAGATCGTCAAGTCTTTTGCCATCGAGATTATAAACCCTTAGCGCAGAATCCTTTGACGACAGTTTGAGCCAGTCGGATTGTATTTGATGACGCTTTAAATTTACCAAGCCGTTAATTGTATAGGAATTCTCATCGTCCCAATCTAGACCTTCGCCCCAGGTTTCCTGCTTAGTGAATTGTTGGCTACCAAGGATTAAGTCCTTGAGCGACAATTGTTCCAGGTTCATGGTGGCATAGTTGAGTGTGGTGTTGTGAGATAGATTCCCGTATCCACGAATTGCTCCGTCATTAACCTTCGTTTCGATTCCACCAAAGTGAAAGTTGAATTTTTCTCCAGTAGTGTACAACTGCGTATTATTCGTATTCATGCTGTCCAGTGAAATGCCAAGCTGTGGCCAATTAATAGTTACGTCAGCGGCATACAGTTGCGCGTTAAGTTGTGGGGCTGAATTCATTTTCGGCCATAACAACTCTAGACGGTATTTGAAGTCGCCGTCGATAGAGAGGCTTGCCAGGTCGGCAGGAATCGGCAAATTACTCGACATGATCTCAGCCTCAGCAGAGTTTGGGCGCCATCCGCTGCTGTCAGCACCGACGCTTAGGTGCACATTCTCACCGTCGATGTAGTTATGCGTTTTCCCGCTAACGTCTAGCTTTGATTTTGCTGCAGTCGCATTCACTTTAAAACGAGTAGTGTTCTCAGTGATAGTGATATGTGCATTCTCAACCTGTATGTTCATCGGCAAAAATTTCGGCTGAGCAACACAATCGAAGATATCCAGAGTAACAGCGTACTCTAGACTGTCCTTGCCCTCGGTGAACAATCGCACCTGTGCGTTAGCAATGCCGCCATACGGATTGCCAAGGTCACTGATCAGTTCGGTTATTCCGGGGTTGCCGCTTAGGTTAGCGTATGCCTCCTGCTCTAGCGCGAGGTCGTTTATTGCGATTGATAGATCTATAGCCGTGAGTTGCGGCCGGAAGTCGATTTCACCGTTTATTTTTACAGAACCATTAGCATGCTCACCCAAAGTGTGGAAAATAAGCGCTCCTTCGGTGACTGCTATATATCCGCCATTTAATTGCGAGGCGTACGGAAACGAAAAGCCGTTCTCCTCTGCAGGGGCGAAACCCTGATAGGTTAAATCTAGATCATTGGGCTTAATCGCGACAGCCCACGCAAAGCTGTCGTTATGAATGTTTGTGAGCACTTGTGCACTTACGGTGCCTGCGGCCTGTGCGGCATCGAGAAAAGCAGGTATTTTTGATTCTATTTTACCCAACCACTGTCGCAAGCCTTGATCAACGGTAATGACTTTAATCGAATGCTCCATCTGCAAATCGAGCCCTTCGTGATCGGCAAAGCTTAAAGCCCCAGTGCTCTGAACGGTGTCGCCTAATAGGTCTGTAGTGGCGCTGATATTCAGTCCAGTCGTGGAGGATCCAGAAATATTAATGTTGGACGAGTTAAAACTAAGTGCCGGTGATCCTATCTGAGGGTTCTTTAAAGCAAGGTCGCTTGCAAGGCGCCAACTATATCCACCATCCCAATCACCAGCAGCAAAAAGATCTGCTTTGACCGAGCCGTGCTCAAACGTTAACAGAGCTGTTTCGAGAATCGGCCAATCATCAATTAGTCTGCCACGCACACTCATTGAGGCTTCCCAGTTACTATTGCCGTTGTTGGTGTGTAGCCTTGCCTGTAAATCGCCAGCGGTAGGCCTTAAAGACTTGCTGCTGATCTCGAAACTGCCGATATCGCTATCGAGCGCGCCAGCAATAGCTAATTCTTCCCATTCAACGAGTTTGCCTTGCGCGCTAACGTACTGCATATCAACATCTCTAATATCTAGCGTTAGTGCACTCACACTACTGTTACTCATTTGCAGAGATTCAAGCATTTCTCGCAGTTGGGAGGTTATGATGATCTGCGCCGAATCCACTTTAATATAAGTGGGCAGCAGGTGGGTATCGCGATGTGGGCTTACACCAATTTTGATTTGAGCGACCTCAGCGCTTAGTGCTTGACTACCGTTGAAATGGACAATAATTTCACTCAGGTCGAGCTGCCCGTTGCTCCAGCAGTAGCTAGCGTTACCAGAGATAAGTTCAAGTTCAGGTGAAACGCTGTCCAGTACTGAGTTAATTAAGGCGTGGGGAATTCGAATACTAAAGAAAGAGCTTGTCGCCACCAACACACTCGCAGCTAGCGAAATGCGTGCAAGGCGACTGAGGCGCTTAGGCATGGGCAAGCGCTTTCTGCGTGACGTTGCTATCTACATAGCGCCGCGAGACCCGTGACCCGATGCGACAACAAATCTCGTAGGCGATGGTGTCAGCTTGATTAGCTATATCTTGAGCAGTAATGCGCTCGTCGCCATCGCTGCCGATAATTGTAACCCTATCGCCAATGCCGGCATCTTTTACGTGGCTAACGTCGATAGTGCAGTAGTCCATTGAAATGCGGCCGATAATTGGACAGCGCTTGCCGCGCACTAGCACTTGCGAACGACCGCTCAATCCAAGGCGGAAGGGCACACCATCGTTATATCCAATAGGGATGGTTGCAATGCGGCATGCAGTGTGAGAAACCCAAGTGGAGTCATATCCAACAGGTGTATTTGCAGGCACGTCTTTGAAGAAAGCGATCTGCGTGCGCAGCGACAACACCGGCTGCAATTTGTGCTGTGCAAGGTTAGCCGGTAGCATGCCGAACATGGCAATACCAGTGCGTACTGCGTCGCCAAGGGGAGTGACGTTCGTGAACAGGGCAGCAGAGTTAGCAATGTGACAGGTGAACTTGGCGTCTGGCAGAGCACATCTGATCTGGTCAACCGCCTGCAAGAACAACATGCTTTGTTCTTCCGTGAAGGAATCGTTGCTGCCAACGCTGCTAGCAAAGTGACTCATTACGCCGAGTAACTCAAGCATTGGATTGTTGCGCAAGGCTTCGGTAATTCGCGAAATAGCTTCCGGACGAATACCAAGGCGTCCCATGCCCGTGTCAATTTTTAAGTGCACGCCAAGTTTTTTATTATACTCTTTGGCGATAACTCCAAGTTCTTGGATACGCATTTCAGAATGCACCCCGACCTCGATGTCGTATTCTTGAATGGCCGCTATTTCTGAATCAATCGCTGTGCCTAAAATCAGTAGTCGTGTTTGAATTCCAGCATGGCGTAATTGCAATGCCTCGCTGCTGTCACCGACGCCGATTAAGGGTACTTTTAGCTCTTGGCAAATACGCGCACATTCCATCGAGCCATGTCCATAAGCATTCGCTTTGAGTACCGGCCATAAAACGGACTTGCCCGCGACATTTTGGCAAATTAGCAGATTTTGGCGTAGAGCATTTAAATCGATTTCGGCCCAGGCACGGTCGGACAGTGGCATACTTATAAAGTAATATTTTCAGCCGTGAATTCCAAGTGCTTAGTCATGATTAACGCCGTAATCCAAGCAATCCGTGGTCGCGCAAGACGGTATTGGTCAGCAATTTAATCTCGGCCATGGCAGTTTCACTCGCTAACTTGTTCATTGCGTAATTGACCGGCAGCGGCAATTGCAGCTGTGGCTGGATAACGGCTTGCAAATCTTCGCTAATCGCAGCAATAAAATCGGTGCGAGTAGGGTGCTCTTTAAGGTAATCTGCCATGCGCCGTGGATCAAATTGCAGCATGCGCCATGCCATATTGAAATTCTGGCGCAGGCCTTCATAGAGTAAATCAACTGTCGCGTTCGGATTTATTTGCAGCGCCGCGAGAGTGTGATGTAATTGCTGATATTCGCGCCAGCGTTTGAAGTACTCACCAATACGCTTGTAGAGTTTAGTGTGATAACGATCGTCGATAGGGGATTCAATGCGATACTCATCAAGGATGTTACGCAGGAATGCCACGCCTTCGACGTCGGATATACCGAAGTTCGATTGCGAATTCCAGACATCGTAAAGCCTTACACCGCTGTAGATATTCCCGTCACGGTCACGATAAGTATGAGCGAAATAATCGGCGCTCTTTCCCATATCTATATCATAATCAAGCACGCCTTCGCAGGGTGCCGAAAATAGAGTTAGGCCATCGTAAGACCCTTTCGACAAGCTGCTTAAGACGATTCCCCAATGCGATGTCTTGGGAGTAAACATCCCTTTGGACACATAATCATAGCGCAACGCCGGGCTCTCTTTAGGCACTCCGTCAGGTAAAGAGACGCGTCCTATTTTTTTCCATTTCGATTGTCGAGACGTATATTCGCGGTATTTTAGTTTTAGTTTTGGCGCATATTCACTGTCATCAAAAACATATAAAGCATGCCTTGGTTGCCACTCTTGATTCTTATACTCAAGTTGCAATAACTCGCCAGCGCGGTGCACTACGATATTCTCAGAAGCGACCAATTTAGAGGTGATATCCGCAACAATTTCTAGCTGCTCTGTCTCGCTTAGTTGAGAAAAACGTCGTGCTACAGCGTCGTCGCTTTGGACAGCAACGAGAGTGAAGCAGTAAAGGAGTAGCGATAGCGGCATTGATTCTGAATATGATAATCAATAATATTAATTAAAAAGCATAAAAGGCGTTGAAATGTGCAACCGAATGCTGCAGAATCTGTCTTCTCGAAAGGTCGTGAAGGCCTTTCAATTACCCCGTTCCCACTCATTTGAGTAAAAATCCACTTTAATACTATGGCTGCTAAAAAGAAAGCAACTAAGAAAAAGGCCGCTCCTAAGAAGAAGGCCGCTCCCAAGAAGAAAGCTGCTCCTAAGAAAGCTGCTAAGAAGAAGGCTGCTAAGAAGAAGGCTACCCTTGACATGAT
>CAXGOF010000104.1:0-6222 GCA_964011335.1 uncultured bacterium | reverse complement strand
AGACACCTTCGTTAAAAGCATCGACACATAACTCGTAAGCAATACGCGCAATAGAATACTCGTCGCGCATTACTGCACAGGTAAATTCAAACCCACGCAGATAATCTTCCAGAGAGTCGTACCGCTCTTTAAAAACACCTTCAGGGATGTCATAGGCGAACTGATCTGCCAATTCATACAAAGTAGTTTCTCGCAGCGAACCATCGAGATGAACGTGCAAGTCAGTTTTCGGCAACTTGCTAATAAAACTATTGCGGCCCATCGTTATAAAACTAGTTCGAGCATATACGAACAAATCAGTGCAGCAAAAGTACCTAGGACATAGCCCCCTACTGCCAACAACACACCAACTGGCGCCAATGCTGGATGAAAGGCGCTTGCAACGATCGGTGCTGAGGCTGCGCCGCCAATATTGGCTTTAGACCCAACGGCGACGAAGAAAATGGGTGCTTTAAGCCAGTAACGCATACTTAACAGCACAATTGCGTGAAGTAGCATCCAGACTAAACCTACAATTACAAAGCCGATGTTTTCGGGCTTAGCTATTTCAGAGAACTCAGCTTTAGCGCCGATAGTTGCGACTAACAAATACAGGAAAACCGATCCCATATGCGAAGCGCCGGCGCCTTCGAGCTTTTTGATTGGAGTAAAGGATAAAGTAAGCCCAAATACGGACACCAATATCACCACCCAAGTAAAGCCCTTAATGAATTCGCCCAATGGCGGCAACACGTCAGCAAGTGCCGTGGCCACTACCGCACCACCGATGCCTAATGCGCAAATCAGCAATAGCGAACCAAGGTCGGTTGGACGCTTCACTCGGTCAGCATAGGTCGCAACTTTTTCACGCAAAGTGTCGAGGCTGGTGCGGTCAGCGTCAATCGAAGCGTCCATTTCTTTTTCACGCCCTGCGAACCACAGCAAAATTGCCATCCACAAGTTGGCTACCGCAACGTCGACTATAACGATTACCGACATCATCGAGTCTGATGCACCTGCGTGCTCCTTGAGAGCAATCATGTTGGCACCACCGCCAATCCATGAGCCGGCCAATGCCGATAATCCACGCCACGCTTGGTCGTGCATCTCGAGCGGAATCAACGATGAGCAAGCCCACAAAGCTATAGGCCCTGAAACGACAATAGCGAAGGTCGCGCCTAAAAAAAGAAAAACCGCGTTTCTGCCTAAGCCAATAATACCTTTAATGTCGACAGACAAAGTAAGAAGCAATAGAGACGCCGGCAGCAACCATTGTTTAACGAAACCATAGAGGTCGCTCTCTAACGGAATGACCCCGGTGTTAGACAAAACTGTTGGCACGAAATAAGCAAACACCAATAAAGGCGCGAACTTAAATATCTTTTGGCCAAAGGCTTGTTGATTAGCCCAGAAAAGAAATCCAAGGAATGACAATAATACGGCTAACACCGCTACCGGTTCATGAATAAGCGCTGGAGTAGGCATCAGTTAGAAAAACTACCGGGAGGTGGCGGCATCGAACCAGGAGCAGGGGTATCAGTTGGTGCTTGAATCTCCGAATGCTCTAGGTAGTGACACGGCCATTCAATTGGCGCGCCGTCCAAAACTAATCTAAAAGCATAAGTACCAAATTCCTCAAACGGCATGCCGTTGAGGCGAATTACCGCTCGCGCCTTGGCCCGCGAATCAGCTAATTGCACCTGTGGTAATTTCATGTGAACAGCCTTGCCGCTTGGCGCAGTCACCTGCAAGCCAATTTCATATTCGCCATTACCATCACTTAAGCCAATAGCCACAGATAGCATTGGCAGTCGACCAGGTAGTTCTTGTGAAGCTAGCGTGTCGAACAAGCCTATCAGGCACAACTTCCCTTGTTCATCGCGAAAGGCATGGTCACAAACGTGCAACCAATCTACGGTAGGTAATGGATTTGTCATTTTATTAATTAATTGTCGCGCTTGACCACTGTGGCAGCGGCTTGATCGGTTGGCAACAACAGAACTTCAGCAAGATTGACGTGTGCTGGGACCTGCGCCATGTAAAGGAGAGTAGCCGCCACGTCATCTGCCGATAGCGGCGTCATACCATTGTAAGTCGAATCGGCGCGTTGTTGGTCGCCGTGAAAACGCACGTTGCTAAATTCGGTGTTCACCAAACCCGGGTCGACCGTTGAAACTTTAACTCCGTGTTGGCATAAATCGACCCGCATGCCTTTAGTCAAAGCGTCGACGGCATGCTTGCTCGCACAGTAAACCGCCCCATTAGCGTAAACTTCGTGACCGGCAATAGAACCAATATTAATAATGTGCCCCGCTTGACGCTTAACCATAAACGGCGTGACAGCGCGCGAAACATAAAGCAAACCTTTAACGTTAGTGTCAATCATTTCATCCCAGTCGCTGATGAGACCTTTATCGATTGGTACTAATCCGCGCGACAAGCCAGCATTATTTATCAACACATCGATAGCCTGCCATTTCTTAGGCAATAACCCAATCGATTCCTGCACTGCCCCTTGATCACGCACATCAAGTTCAAGTGCTATAACTTCGCCACCATACAGCTCAACTAGCAAGCGTGATAGTTCGTCGATGCGTGATTTGCGGCGCGCGCTAACTATTAAATCAAAACCTGCCGCAGCAAATTGATGTGCTGCAGCTTGTCCGATCCCGGATGACGCACCAGTGATAAATGCCGTTTTATTCGGCATCAATATTATAGGTCAGAGACTTTGACGATCGCTTCTCTTCTAGCAAAGCGACAAACTCATCAATGGTCAAAGTCACTTGCTGCTTGACTCCGTGAATACGCAAGCTAACTTGCCCATTCTCTGCTTCGCGCTCGCCGATAACCGCCATATACGGGATTTTATTAATTTCGCTATCACGCACGCGCTTACGCAATGGGCCATCGTAAGACAACTCAACATTAAAACCCCGCGCCATCAACTTGCTGCGCAACTCTTTTGCAGGATTAAGTTGTTCGTCAGTAATCGGCAACACTGCAACCGGCATTGGGCACAACCAGACTGGGAACCAAGCTGCAAAATGCTCGATCAGACCACCGACGAAACGCTCAAGTGATCCGAAAATAGCGCGGTGCACCATCACCGGACGCTTCAAGGCATTGTCGGCATCGTTGTACTGGATGTCGAAGCGGTCTGGCAAGTTAAAATCAACCTGCACAGTCGGGCCCTGCCACTCACGGCCCAAAGCATCTTTAATCTTGAAGTCAATCTTCGGGCCATAAAACACACCGCCACCTGGATCATCTTGGAGCTTTAACTCTTGCCGTTCAGCAGCATCAACAAGAGCACTAATAGCATGCTCCCATATTTCGTCTGTGCCTAAGAATTTTTCAGGGCGCGTTGCCAAGTAAGCTGTGTACGAGTAACCAAAAGTACTAAGGATGGTATGCACTAGCTTAAGCACATCGACGATTTCATCAGCCAGTTGCTCGGGCGTACAGAAAATATGGGCGTCGTCTTGAGTAAAACCACGCACGCGCAACATGCCATGCAAAGTGCCCGATGGTTCGTAACGATAAACAGAACCGAGTTCGGCCATGCGCACAGGTAAGTCACGATAGGAGTGGCGTGTCGAATTAAAAACTGTCACGTGCCCTGGGCAGTTCATCGGCTTCACACGATGAGGACGTCCGTCAACATCCATTGGCGCCCATATCATGTCCGCGTAATTCTCAAGATGGCCCGACTGCATGAAAACTTTCTCACTAGCCACATGCGGAGTGTAAACCGGCCAGTACTCGCGCTGGTGGTGCAAATCCCACCACCACTGCTCGAGTTGACGACGCACATAACCGAGCTTTTGATGCCAAAACACCAAGCCAGCACCGTATTCGGCATGCAGGCTGAACAAGTTCAATTCGCGACCGAGCTTGCGGTGATCGCGTTGCTGCACTTCTTCAAGATACACCATGTACTTTTTCAGATCTTTTTTGTGCCACCACGCTGTGCCATATACTCGGGTCAACATTTTGTTTTCGGAGTCACCCCGCCAGTAAGCGCCGGCCACCGACAATAATTTAAATGCATCGTAACGAATCTGTTTCGTCGACTCGACGTGCGGACCTTCGCACAAATCAGACCAAGTGCCATGATCGTAAAACGAAATCTCTTCACCATCTGGAATGTCATCAAGCAACTGAACTTTATAAGGTTGGTCACTTTCGGAAATCCGCGCCGTAGCTTGTTCACGCGTCATCGTTGTACGCGTAAAATCATTACCTGCGCCAAGAATCTTGCGCATTTCAGCCTCGATTAAGGGTAGATCCTCATCGGTAAGCGCACGCGGTAGCTCAAAATCGTAATAGAAGCCGTGGTCAATCGGTGGACCGATAGCGACTTTAGCTTCTGGAAATAACCTCAATACGGCGTCAGCCATAATGTGGCTTACACTATGACGCAACGCGTGTAGCGAGGTTGGGCCTAGCTGTGGTTCAAAGGACAAACTCATGTTATGTTTTTCGGCACACTCATACCTGGAACGTGCGAAAGAGAGATTTTACCGTATACATTTGGTGTTTTTTACTAATAATGAACAAAATAAACATCATCTGTACCCACGGTATAAGCGAATATGTGGTATTTTTGAATGTTCCTGTAGATAAATTAATGTCCTTGATTCCCCTTTTGACTCTAGCTTTTGCCACCACTACTGGCAATACTGTCCACGCGCCGCACGATTCCACCTACGCCATAGCAAGTGCACAATTAGCCGATGGCACTGTGGTCACCGCTATTGTGCACTCAGAGCAACAAATCTTGGTAACTCGTGACGATGGATATAGCTGGCAAGTAATCCGCGGTGATGGCATTCAGCTGGTTAATGCCACTTCTATTTCTTATCACCCTGGCCTAACTGCGGCTGGTGGGCGTGGCGCTTTCATCATCGGTACCGAATCTGGAGCATGGATGCTTGAACCACATATTCATGACGCTGTAGGAATCAATGGAGGTCTAATCTCCCACGATAAATCTTTTCTATCGGTTGATTCTCCAAACAGCGGCACTGACGGCCCGACGGTTGGAGTCACGAAGGGCGGTAGCGTTTATCTACTCGATTCTACTTCTCTGAACTGGTCGCGAGTTTACATGAGTACTGGCAGTCCGGATTCTGCTACCAAAGTTGCAATCGCTCCACATGCTAAAACTACCAGCTCTGTTTTTGGAGATCAAGACGTCATATTGGTTGCGAACGGTCAATTGCACATTAGCCATGACCTTGGTGCAAGCTGGGCAATTTCTGCACAGTTCTCCACACTCGCGCAAGGACTGTACGATTGGCATATCACAGCCGTTGAGTTTTCAGATGACTACCTCAACGACCAAACCATAATGATCGGCCGCGGTCGCTTACAAACCTCAGCCATCGCTGACGAGGGCGAAATATGGATGTCGTCCAACGGCGCTGCGACCTTTTCTCTGTCAACTACCCTCAACACCTCCGTCAATTCTTTGCTCTCGACACCCGCCGACTCCAGCGGTAATCGCTACTGGTTTGCTGCAGGACGCCAATATCCTAACTATCGCACCTATTTTGGCACTGGTATCCTGCGCTCTGACAACTCGGGCTTAAGCTGGAGTGACAACGGTTCATTCCAGGATTTCTTGCTCGAGGATGATCCCGGAAAGAAAAGTGGCGCCGTACAAATGGTTTATTTTGCACAACTGCAAGTTGCTGCTGACTTCGCCTTAAGTGGTAAAGTTTTTTACGGTCGTCAAGAAGGTTTATTCGCTAGCCAGGATAGTGGTGTACACTGGATTCAAAAGTCCACACGCTTCGCTAACCGCTTCCGCGACGTAGAGACATCGGTAGATAGCAATGGTGACGACATCGTCTTTGGCGCCGGCTACGGCACTGGAACAGTAATGCACAACTCCGCTAGTAGCGAAACATCGATAGTGCCAATGCGCACACCAATGATTTACCAACGCCGCGTTTCAGCATCGCCAAACTACCATATCGACGGGCGCCTTTTAGTCGCTGGAAATGTTTATTTACATGAATGGCAATCGCCTGATGTTACACCGTCCAACCCTGACCTTAACACTTTATGGTATGAGCCACGAGTCCGGAACATAGCTGCGAATGGCAGCGACGCTGGGTATCCACGCGGAGTTGAACACTCGCCAAATTTTGATCCAACGGGTACCGTAGCTAACGCCGACCAAACTTTCTTCTGGTTCTCAGCTCAGGGGCAAATGAGGCGTAGTTCCGACAA
>CAXGOF010000103.1:0-6223 GCA_964011335.1 uncultured bacterium | reverse complement strand
CGCGCGGAGAGCGCACTTACGACCTTTACAGTCGACTTCTCGAAGACCGCATCATCTTCATGGGAACTGGCGTTAACGACGACGTCGCAAACGTTATCGTGGCACAGTTGCTGTTCTTGGCTAAGCAGAATAAACAACAAGACATACAAATGTATATCAACTCACCTGGTGGTTCCGTAACCGCTGGTTTGGCGATTTACGATACGATGCAATTAGTCGAATGTGATGTTGCAACTACCTGTATTGGACAAGCTGCGTCGATGGGTGCAGTACTGCTGGCTGGCGGAACAAAAGGCAAGCGTTCTATCTTGCCTAACTCACGGGTCATGATCCACCAAGTTCTAGGTGGTGCTCAGGGCCAAACAGTTGACGTCGGTATCCAATACAAAGAGATGGAACACCTCAATGACACTTTAATGGACATTCTTTCCAAGCATTCTGGCAAGACTGCTAAAGCCATGAAGAAAGCTTGCGACCGTGACAACTTCATGTCGGCTGAAGCATCTGTTGAATTTGGTCTAGTTGACAAGATTATCGGCCGATAACAGCTTAATCTTTGGCGTCTAAATAGCAAATTTTGTGATACAATATTTGCATGAGTAAGTCCAGTGACAACGCACGCGGTGAATCATGTACTTTTTGTGAAAAAGTGCGTGGTGACGTCGACTCTTTGATTGCAGGCCCGCCGGGCGTTTATATCTGCAATGATTGCATTGATATCTGTAATAGCATCCTCAACGAAGAGGACAAGCGTATTCAAAAGGCTACTTCTGCAACCTCAAACTTCGATGTTGACTCCTTCCTAAGCCCGCGCGAAATCACTGAGCGGCTCAATGAATATGTTTACGGCCAAGAAACGGCCAAGCGTGTTTTGGCTGTAGCTGTTCATAACCACTACAAGCGTCTACAGTCTGAAGTCAAACTCGATGAGATTAGCGGCGAAAAACCTGAATGGGCAGACGTTGAACTCGAGAAATCGAATGTATTGTTAGTAGGACCGACTGGCTCTGGCAAGACCTTGCTGGCGCGTACTTTGGCAAAAATCCTTAATGTGCCTTTCGCTATTGCCGATGCCACGACTTTAACCGAGGCTGGTTATGTTGGCGAAGACGTAGAGAACATCTTGCTGAAACTGCTACAAGCTTGTGACTTTAATCTCGAGACTGCAAAGCGTGGCATTATTTACATCGACGAAATCGATAAGATTGCGCGTACTACTTCAAATGTAAGTATTACTCGCGATGTTTCTGGTGAAGGCGTCCAGCAATCACTGCTGAAGATCCTTGAAGGCTCGGTGGCAAATGTTCCCCCACAAGGTGGACGCAAACATCCTGAACAGCAGTTTATTCAGTTCGACACTTCCGGGATCTTATTTATTGTTGGAGGAACATTCGCTGGCATTGAAGATATCATTGGAAAACGTGTCGGCGAAGCCGCTATTGGCTTTCACGAAAACGAAAACGTGCCCGGCCTTGCAGTCAAATCAGAAGACCTGCCAGAGCGTGATCGTTTGGTACCATTGCTCGAGACTCGTGACCTAGTTGATTTTGGTTTGATTCCTGAGTTCGTGGGTCGCCTACCTATTCATGCGCACCTACATTCGTTATGCGCTGAAGACTTGGTGCACATTCTCACCGAGCCAAAGAATGCGATTATTCGTCAATTCCAAGCGTACTTTGCGATGGAAGGTCACCAGCTAGAATTTACTGCAAGCGCTCTGAAAGAAATTGCGACGCTAGCTCATAGCCGCAACACGGGCGTACGCGCACTACGTTCGATTGTTGAGAACACTTTGCAAGACCTCATGTTTAGCTTGCCAGATTACGACGGCGAGCCCATGCGCTTCGTTATCACTGGTGAGATGATAAAGAATTCATGCGTCGGAGTTTTACTAGAACAAATCACTGGCCATAAACGCGAATCTGCTTAGATGTTCAGCCTACTTGGCTTAATTGCCCTCTGCAGTTTCCAACAGGGCCACGAGTTCGGCATTAATTTGCCGAGTTATTTTGGCGATTTTCAGCCTGACGGCGCTGCATCATTTATTGCTAAGAGTATCGAGCCTTTAGCGGCTGTTAAGGTGGCGCGTTATGACATTTCGAGCAGTGGTGCTCACCTTGACTCAGTGCTGAGCGACATTCGTAAGCGTCAGTGGCAGCCGATGGCTCAGAATTACCCTTCGATAGTAATCAATAATTGGCGCGGCAAGGTTTCGGTACTTGATGGCGGTGGCTTCGACATCACTACTAGCGATTCTATTATCTTGCAGCGGATTGCTATTCACGAGACTTTAATGGTCGTCATCAGCTGGGAGTCCCCGCTAAGTAAATCGGACGACGCTAGAAAATGTTTAGACAGTTTTGTGATTCCTCAATCATGGCTTGCCTCTGACTTGGTAGTCAATGATATTTATCGAGGGAATGGCGCACATGGCTTAGCGCATGATTACCCTGGCACGTTGGCAATTAGCGTATCTTTGGCGAATTCTAATACGACTAACCTTCTCGATATAGAAGTAGCTTTTATTGGCCACGAAAATGCGCCCACATTCGAGTGGCAGCTACCAGAGATGGCTATTAATAGCAAACTATTAGGTAGTGGCACAATGCGCTACCAGCTGGCCTTGAATGTCGGCGACGATATCAGCCTTCCCAATGGCATCTTTCGATTAAACAGGAATGATTTGATGGCTTTCGATCCGCTGTGGTTGGCGATACCAAACTTTAGTAGCGACCTTGAATATCGCGCTCCGGCTTGGCAACTAAGCTTGGAATACGCGCCCCACCTCATTGCTGTTTCGGCGCCGATGCTTAAGGTTGAACTTAATGAGAAACAAAAACTCAAGAACAGTATCACGCAAATTGTCCCCTCAGGAAGCTCCTGGCCGTTTTTTGCTGTCGCTAATTATCGTACGAGGCAAGTCGATGACTTTAAGTGGTTTCTGCGCCTTGACAGTAAATCTAAGTTACCAGACGGCGTTATAGACGAACTGCTACTCCTCGACGAGGTGCTAGACAGTCAACTTGGGTTGCACAAAATACCATTTACAGTGTCCAGTTTCCCGTATTCAGGCGACCGCTTATTTAGCGGACTGTTAGTCTTCGATGAACAACGGGGATGGTTTGACGCTCCTGCCGATACGTCCATCGATGATTTTTCTCGTCGCGTACATCTAGCAAGGATCTTGTGCGAATATCGTTTCGGCATAGAATCGGCAGGGCGCGGTAGCGCTAAGTTTTTTTTAACACGCTCGCTGGCAGAATACCTTGCACAGCAATTACTGGAGAAATCTGGCTATGAAGACGAAGCGAAAAGCATGTCCGACTTCTGGAAGTTAAACGAAAGTAATGCGGGCAGTCTACCTCAAGCTTTATCCCTCACACCCGTTAACGATTTATACGGCGCACGCCGTCTGCTCAGCTATGGCGCGATTATTTGGGGAAATATTGCCAGCAAGCTTGGGCCGAAGAAGTTTAATAAACTGTGCAAGCAAATCTACTTAAAGTCGGCGTATAGCGCCGAAGATCTCCTTAACATGTTGATGCTGGCTTCTCCAGATATCGAATGGAGCAAATATTTTCAACAGCATGTTTTCGGAAACCAATTACTTGAGCAGTAACAAATGAAAATTTACTTTCACCGTGACTTCGATGGCATGGCTTCTGCCGCTATTCTTGCTGATGCCTTGGCGACCACCAGAGGTGAGCACGATGTCGCATGGGAAGGCGTTAACTTCGACCGCACGCTTGAGTGGGACAACTTCGCTAATGGTGAAGAATTTGCTGTGGTTGATTTTCATTATCATCCGCGAGCAAAATATTGGTTCGACCACCACCCTACCACTTTCCTAGAAGATAGCCATCAAGAGCGATATAGCGACGACGAGAATCGTTGCTTCGACCCGACTGCGAAGAGTTGCCCCCCTATCATCCTGCGACATGCTGCAGAACATTGGGGCTATACTCCTCCAACACATTTTACTGAATTAGCTAAGTGGTCTGACATTATCGACTCCGCCGGATATAAATCTGCAGAGGCTGCGTTGTTTGGCACCGAGCCGGCAATGATTGTCAGCCGAGCCCTTACTTGCTCGCCGAATTTACAGTTTCACGACACCATAGTGCAGTTGATGCGTGAGCAGCACTTGAGTGATATAGCCAAGCACCCCGTTGTCGAAAAGTGTTACAAACGTTCTTCTAAAAATCGCGACAATGCACTCGAAAATTTTGAGAGTAACGTCTTGCTTGACAATGGTACCGCCTTGCTCGCCGACTTGCGTTCGAAAAAAATACGCCGTGACAGGTTTGCTCCATTCTACTTGCATCCCGATGTTCACTTCGCAGTAACTTTATTGCCAACCCGAGCAGGCGATCACATAACGGTCTCATCCAACCCATGGAACCGGCCGCAAACCGATTTCAACTTGGGAGAAATGATGAAAAAGTATGGTGGCGGTGGCCATCAATCAGTTGGCGGATGTAATCCTTCTGACAGCGTAACCGCGATGAAGTGGGCACGCGAAATCTACAACGTCATTAAAGATTTGGGCTAATGGTTAACTCTATCCTAGACTTACATCCACGTGATTGGCCGCAATATTTTGTCGACTTGGGTCACAAGAAATTTTATGGCAAAATCGCTGCGCGCTGGGTTTTTCAGCGCGGTGTTTACGATTGGGCAGAAATGACTGATTTGCCAGCAGCATTGCGCGAACAGTTAGCATCAACACCAGTGCTTGATACGGAATTAATCAAAGCTTCGCATGCTGAAGACGGTGCGCGTAAGGTACTTGTTAAACTGGCCGACGACTCTTTAGTCGAAGCCGTGTGCATGCCTGGCACTAAAGGGCAAACCATTTGTATCAGCACTCAGGTTGGCTGCGCTGTTCAATGCAGTTTCTGCGCATCGGGCATGGAAGGCCTAAAGCGCAATTTAACCCAATCAGAAGTTCTACAGCAGGCCTTTTGGATGCGCCGCGAGTTTGGAGACTTTCATAGGATTGTTGTTATGGGGATGGGCGAAGTCGGCCACAATCTTGATAATGTCCTCGGTGCGCTTGATTGTTTAATTGACGAAGCTGGCTCTAGCTTCTCAGGACGCCGAATTACAGTTTCAACAGTTGCGCCAAAGGGGGCGATTGCTGCAATAGCAAATTTTGGCAAAACGGTACAACTTGCAATCTCATTACATGCGACTACAGATGCCTTGCGCCAAGAATTAGTTCCGGGAACTAAAGGTCGCACTATCGAGCAACTACTAGACGAGGCCGAGAATTATTTTAATACTACAGGTCGCGAATTCACGATTGAATACGTCTTATTGGCAGGAGTCAATGACAGCATCGAGCAAGCACAACAGCTGGCTGATTTACTGCGCAATAGCCGCTGCCACGTGAATTTAATTCCTTACAACAACATTGACGAGCTGGATTTCCATTATCCTGATGGCAAGACCTGCGAGGCATTCGCGCAGCGGCTGCGTGACAATGCCTTTTCTGTCACTTTGCGTTTGAGCATGGGCAAAGATAAAGATGCGGCCTGTGGGCAGCTACGCAGGCGTACAATCAGTCTCGATGTCTAAGCTCTCTGCCTTCTTCGTTGTTATAGCCCTTAGCTGGGTCCCTGTGCACACTAACACTGGTAACCCATTTGTCGAGAAGTACATCAATGCCTCACAGAGGCACTTTGAGGAAAACGATTTTGCCGCTGCGCTGTCGGACATTGAGCACGCGCTTGAACGCGATGACCAACATTTTGGCGCTCTAGAACAATGGGCAAAAATTGCAACTGCCATGGGTGATATAGACACAGCTGCATACGCTTGGCATTCATGGATGAAAATCGCCGTCGCTGCGGACAAATCAATTGTATCGCGCAAGCGCTTGAAAGATGTGAAAAAGATATTGCTAGGTATCGACCCCTACGCTGAAGAATTCAGCAGCCTTTCGAACGACTACATAAAAGAGTTGTTCAAAATTGAGAAGTCGCACAGTGACAAAGGCCGGCACCACTCGGCAATAAAAGTCGTGCAAGAAATATTGCACATTGATCCCTTGCTAAAACGTGCGACTGATCGCCTCAAAGAAATTGAACGTAATGGGGGCGCAGACACTGCGACCGTAGACATCTACGCTGGCTCAGATCCTACTGCCGGAGTCGACAGTGAGTGGCTTGAAGAAAACAACAAAAAGCACAGCGAGTGGGCCACGCGCTGGCATCACGAA
>CAXGOF010000102.1:0-6279 GCA_964011335.1 uncultured bacterium | reverse complement strand
CGCAGCCGAAATGGTTATTGGCGCCGATGGTTTAGGCGTCGAGATTGACAGCGACCTTGTACCGAGCATCGAAAAGCTAACTTGTATTAGCTCACTGTTCAGCGAAGCGCCGACACGCTTCATCGCCGAGGTGTCGACGCAAAACCTACCTCGCTTTACTGAAATTATGCGCGGAGTGCAATGGGCGACCATTGGTCAAGTGACAGCCTCGTCACAACTAGAATTAAAACACAATAGCGCCGTCGTTTATCGTGCACAGCGCAGCGCTCTAGCAACTGCAAACCAAGTCCCAGCATGAAACCAAAAGTACTCCAACTGTTTGCCTCCGGCATAAACTGCGACCGAGAATTACGCTACGCTTTCGAATTAGCTGGTGCCAAAGTAACCGAAATTCACATTCGCGAACTAACAAAAAATCCGGAGCTGATTAGAGACTGCGATGTGTTTGCAATCCCAGGAGGCTTCACTTACGGCGACGACCTTGGCGCAGGACGTGTGCTTGGCCTCGAAGTTGAAAAATTCTTGTACGAAGAATTGCATGCTCTGCATGAACGCGGCGGTTCTATCTTCGGTGTATGTAATGGCTTTCAAGTTTTAGTTAAAGCGGGTTTATTGCCGCAAGTCGACGGAGTCGATGTCTCCCTCACATGGAACACCTCGCATCGCTTCGAAGCGCGTTGGTCGCGTATGATCGTTGAAGAATCTATATCACATATTTTGCCTGCTGGCAGCATATTACCCGCGCCCTCTGCGCACGCAGAAGGCCAGATAGTCCTTGCGCGCGGAGCAACGGATGTAGCGGCACTCGAAGCCGCTAACGCCATCGCTCTGCGTTACTGTGACCGCGAAGGCAACATCACCGATCAGTGGCCGGATTGCCCTTCAGGTTCAATTGGCGCGATTGCCGGACTAGTTTCGTCATCGGGACGCATTGTGGGCCTGATGCCACACCCAGAACGCAACCTGTCGGCGTTACACACTCCAGACCGCGGAAACGGCGCTTGGGGCGATGGCAGTGAGGGCTTATCCTTCTTTAAGGGCTTATTGGCGCCATATTTAGCCAAGAGCAAAGTCTAGAAAGTTTTTCTAAAGTGAAGGTGATTGCGGCCGCAAATGGGGCGTGCAATCACCTTCTCAGCGTTTAAGTATGCAGCTGTTCACATTTGAGCATGCCTTGCGGAATCAATGGTCTTCAGAGTCCCCTGCGACTCCTGAAGACTTATGTGACTATGAAAGCGCTTGGAAGCAATGCTTGCAAAACAAATTTCTTGGCGCAACAGAACATGAAATGATGCGCGTGATTGCACATTCACCGTGCGTGATTGTTTCTGATTTCCATCCCCTTAAAAGATCGCGTCAAGATTTTTCTACTGTTGTCGGTAATATGGACGACAAGCAAAATGTGCTTGTCGTTTTAGAGCTGCTAAAGAGTGGTGCTTCAATCCTCAAAGGCCAGAGTATTTTTGAGAATGTCTTACTCGAAAATGGCATGAGTCTTATCAGCAGTTATCCGTTGTTATTCGATGAGCACCATTGTGCGAAGTATGAGATTATCGGCGTATGCACGGACGGCAATACCTACGAACGTGATGCACATTGTGCGAGGGTTATTGATTCGATTCACAAAAAGCATCCGCATAAAAGGATTGCCTTGCATTTTGGTGACTGGCATTTAGCTGACAATCATTTGCCACGTTTGCTAAAAGACATCGGCCTTGAGGTCACGGTAATTCACCTTTCACCACAACCCTTGTGGGATCAACTCATCAAGCGTGACTTTGATGAGGTGCTACAGTTTGGCCCAAATAAATGGGCGTGGATGCGCACGCCACCCTTAGCGCATGCCGCTGCGTTTCTACTCGACTTCACTGTTTTCAATGAAGATGACTATGCGGAAGAATTGGCATACTTAATTGAAATGGCCGCCGACAACTTGGCCACTAGCATGAATTTAGAGCTGCCGCAGTCTGCTTTCGAAGTGATGTGTGGCGATGACTGGCATAGCTTTTGGTCAAGCTTAGATAAGCATCACCAACAACAATACGCTGACAAACCGCAGGCTGTTGTGTTCCACCCACGCTTACCACTCATGTGGATCCCAGCGGAGGTCGATGCAAACATGATTATTCAGGCTGCCGCGCATTTGATTTATTGCGAGCACTTCATGACCGAAGGTGGGTTTTGCGACTCCTTTCGCGCCGCAACCTTGCGCCATTTATGCAACATCACGCTGAACCCCTTCTTAAAATTGCACCAAACCAAGCTATTATGTGAGCAGCAATGGGTTGAACGCAGCGCCTTCGAGCATGCGCGGCTATTAAAATCGCAGCATCGCGGCCTAGCCATACATCTTTTTGACAGTTTCAAACATCCACAACTTTGGGACTACGAATTGCAGTTGCTTCGCGATACAATCGAGGTAGCCTAAACTGGCTCTACCTCGAATGAAAATTACTCGCTTCTTAGTTATTCCTGCCCTACTACTCGCTTCGTGTGCTGGGCCGCTCGTTATCGTTGGCATTGGCGCTGTTGCCGGAGTATGGACAGCCGATGAATTCCGCAACGACTCTGGCGAAATATTGCTCAATGCTACACCGCAAGATGCCTTCGCAGCCTGCCAAGCTACAATCAATTCCCGAGAAGGTGTTAGCGACCTAGTTGCCACGAAAGGCTCAATGCGCATCGAGTTCAAAGAAGATCAAGTTCACTACTCGGTGATGGTAATGCTTATGCCGCAAAATCACGATTTCTGTACCGTACGCGTACTGGCCGCTGAATTTGGCATGCGCGGACGTGCTGAGTTAGCACAGATTCTTGCTGAAGAAATCGCTTCAGCGCTATAGCAAATAACTTACCTACAATCCACACACAGTCCTTCTAGGCGCAGTGTATGGTTTTGCAATTTAAAGGAGTGGCGCTCGGCGACTTCATCTTGTATCCGCTCGATATCGTGCGACACAAATTCAATAATTTTACGGCAAGACACACAAATCATATGATCATGATGGTCGTCACTACTGAGCTGCTTTTCATAGAGCACCGTGCCTTTGCCATCGTTCATTGTAGCTAAAAAATCTGCCTGAGAGAGCAAAGCCAATGTGCGATAGACCGTTGCTCGTGAAGCATCGGCGTCGTCCTCTAAAACCCAAATATACATTTCGTCGGCGGTGAAATGCTCAGGACTGCTCCAGGCAATACGCAAAATGTCACGGCGCGGATTAGTAACCCGCAACCCTTTGGTACGCAAGAAAGATTCGAACGCAACAGCGGCTTCTTCGTAATTAATAATTCACCTCGCCTGCTAATTCTGATGCTAAACCAATATCTGTACGCATCTGCTTACCATCGAACTGAACTTTATCAGCAGCGGCATAGGCTTTTCTACGTGCGTCAGAGATGTCGTCACCAAGAGCCGTGACAGCCAAGACACGGCCGCCGCTAGTAACCAATTGGCCATCAACTATTTTAGTGCCAGCGTGAAATACCTGTAATGCGTCGGACTGCTCGATATCTTCTATACCGCTAATCGGCAAGCCTTTGACGTACTCACCTGGATATCCCGGAGCAGCTAAGATTACAGTACAAGCAGGCTGTACCGTCCATTCAGGGGCCTCAAGCTCATTGAGGGTCGAATCCGCACATGACTTTAGGTAAGGCACAATATCGCTAACGAGGCGCATCATCAAGACCTGGGTCTCCGGGTCTCCAAAGCGCACGTTGTATTCAAGAACTTTTGGGCCACCAGCAGTCATCATAATACCTGCAAACAAGATGCCCTGAAAGTTACGCCCTTCACGTGCCATACCATGGATGGTTGGCAACAGAATGTTACGCTCGATTATATCGTTGGCGCGACTACTTAATTCGCTGTTAGGACTTACGGCACCCATCCCACCAGTGTTCGGTCCTTTATTACCCTCGAGTAAAGACTTGTGGTCTTGACAACTCTCAAGCGGGACAAAAGTACTACCGTCCGTGAAGCAAAACGCCGAAATCTCTGGGCCTTCAAGAAACTCTTCGACCAGCATTAACGCACCGGCAGCACCAAATATTTTTTGCTGCAGAACTTTACTAGCAGCTTCTTTGGCTTCAACAGGATCATCGCAGATCATCACGCCCTTCCCGGCAGCCAAGCCCGAGGCCTTAATCACTAGCGGGTAGCGCACCGCACCATCGATATAGGACAGAGCCTGATTAAAATCATGGAAAGTTCTAGAAGAGCCTGTCGGAATGCGATTGCGTTCTAGCAACTCTTTGCACCAAACCTTCGAACCTTCTAGCTCGCTCGCTTCCGCACTTGGACCAAAGACCAACACTTGCATCTCACGTAATTTGTCTGCCAAACCATTTACCAACGGACCTTCAGGACCAATTACGACAAGATCGATCGCATTACGCTCACAAAAATCGAGGATGCCTTGAGTGTCATCCACACTGATATTCACGTTAGTGCCATAGGCATCGGTGCCAGGGTTACCTGGCGCTACAAACAAATGGCTTAACAAAGGCGATTTGGCTATTTTGAATGCGAGGGCATGTTCGCGACCCCCTGAACCGACTAGCAGAATATTCATGTCTCTATTTTAACAACTTAGGCCTGCAAGCTCAGCTTAACGATTTCGGAAGTATCAGGCGACAGCTTGTCTTGCTCTGAAATGCGCTGTAATTGCTGCTTCATCTTCAATGAGCGTGAAGATTCATAACGATGCCACTGAGCGAATGCTGAGGCAATACGTGCGGCAATTTGTGGGTTTAATTTGTCGAGTTCGAGAACACAATCTGCCACAAAACGATAACCCTCGCCATTGGCGGAGTGAAAGTGCACTGGGTTGGCCGCGAAAGTGCGAATCAGTGAGCGGACTTTATTAGGGTTGCGGATATCGAAGGCCGGATGCTCTTTCAAAGCGACCACACGCGCAAAAGTGTCCGAAGCAGAGCTTGAAGCCTGCACCGACAACCACTTGTCGACCACCAAGTCTTCATCTTGCCACTTTTCAAAGAAATCAGACAGCGCCGTTTGACGCTGCGGCACATCGAGATTTGCCAGACACGCTAACGCAGAGATGGAATCCGTCATATTGCTTGCATCGGTAAACTGGGTAGCGCACATTTCTACACCGTTACCCGTATTGGCCACACTCAAGTAACTCAAACAGACATTGCGCAAGCGGCGCCGGCCAATTTGCTCTTGGCTGGGCTCGTATGCTTCGTCGCTCGACATCGCTTCGTAAAGCTCGCTAAACTTCACCTGCAGACGATCGGCTACGGCAGTGCGCAGGATATTGCGCGCGTTGTGCAGCAATTCTGGGTCGATAACATCGAGCTGCCCGCTTAAGGCGGCGTGCCCAGGCAAACACATCAAGTATGACTTCATGCCTGGCGACAATTCCTCGTCATTCACAATCTCGACCATTGAGTCAATAAACCTCGGGTTAGGGTCGACGTTTTCACCCTCTGCCAAGCTAGTCATTAAATCGAAAATGGCACGCGTCGCAAAACGCTGCCCCGCTTCCCAGCGATTGAAAGTATCACTGTCATGCGACATTAGAACCTGCAAGTCACTATCGCTTTGTTCGAAGTCAAGAGTGACTGGAGCCGAGAATTTACGCAAGACGGACACGACTGGTTCAGTAGTAATATCCTCAAAAACGAAATCTTGGCGTTGTTCACATAATTCAAGAACACGCTCGGCAGCTAATTCATTACCATCGTTGTCGAACAGTGCCGTTAGCAGGGGTATGTGAAACGGAAGTTTTTCATCCTGCCCCGGAGTGGGTTGACAGCTCTGCTCACAACTTAAAACAAAACGTTGCGCATCGGCGTCGTAAGAACTTAACAACCTAATTTTCGGAGTGCCTGCCTGTGAATACCACAGTTCGAACTGCGAGAAGTCGCGATTGTTAGCGTCGGCAATGGACAAACGAAAATCGTCACAGCTTACTGCTTGCCCATCGTAGCGCTCAAAGTATAAATCACTTCCGCTACGGAAACCCTCGGCGCCGACCAGAGTGTGCATCATGCGGATGACCTCAGCGCCTTTGTTATAGACGGTTGAGGTATAGAAATTATCCATCGCGACATAAGAATCAGGGCGGATAGGATGCGCCATTGGCCCCATATCTTCCCTGAATTGCACCGAGCGTAGCACATTGACGTCGTCAATGCGTTTCAATGCAGCATCGCCCATATCGGCACTAAACTGCTGGTCGCGAAATACAGTGAGTCCCTCTTTCAGCGTTAGCTGGAACCAATCGCGACAAGTGATGCGGTTGCCCGTGT
>CAXGOF010000101.1:0-6293 GCA_964011335.1 uncultured bacterium | reverse complement strand
CAAGGCTATAAATTAAATACGCTCGGTCGCTTGGCGTGGCGTTGGAGATAGAAATAGTGCTCCAGTGATTTGCCCGCATTGTCTGCACATATAGCTCAACTGGAGATGGTGGCTGCACAGCTGGGCCATTTCTAAAAGAAGCGACGGTGTTGCCGGTGTTATTTAGCGAACGCACATTGTCTTCGGTAGTCGTGCCCATTACGTTGTTGTTGTACATTACGTT
Source organism: uncultured bacterium (assembly GCA_964011335.1). Classification (GTDB taxonomy): domain Bacteria; phylum Planctomycetota; class UBA1135; order UBA1135; family UBA1135; genus JAPKEZ01. The sequence continues at coordinate 6,070 of CAXGOF010000101.1, read as the reverse complement.
AGGCCCGGACCAACGGCCGGTCACTGCGCCAGGATAATAAGCCATTACTGTTTTCAACGCATTGTTTGGCGTGCGGTAACCAAAACTATAAGAGTAAGCGCCACTTGAGGCATTATTGCGATCGTGATTAGACCCCATGTTATGACCTAGCTCGTGCGCGAAAACATCGCTACCGACTGCACATGAGTAATTAACTACACTGAAACACCATTGCTGAAAGCTGACTCCAACTGAAGTCATTAGGTAAGCAAGTCCTCAGTACTGGTAGTTATCACATATCAAATCGACCATGTCGGCCTGCACTTGATTGCGAACTTCATGCACCCAGTCAATTTTACCGTCACCGTTAATGCGCAAATCATCCAAGATGCCGCCGAAGCTTGATGCCTCGGTATAACCTATTGTTTCGTCGTAGTAAACCAGCTCGATGCGGTGCGACAGCCCGCTATCGGCGAAGGAATCATTTGTTTCAACAACAGCTAAGTCAATCTTGTTCTCCATCTGCGGACTGCCGCCGGTGGAATTCTTTGCTTCGGTTGTATAGACAATCATGACCGTAATTTCTGGGCTGCCGGCGCTAGGGTTATTCAGCACGGCATCCGCTTTGGTTTTAATGCTGTGACTTATGTTATTGCCGCAGCATGGGATTTGCGCTTGATCGACCTCAATGATGCGATGCGTGTCGTTGCCAGCATATTCAACCAATATCAATTTATCTTGGTAACGGATAGTGCCCATGGCCGTGTCGTCACGAAATGCAAAAAGTACTGTCGAGTCACCGTGACCAATGATTTTACCGCGCCATAACTCGCCGCCAGTGGGTGAAGTCTCAAGTGCGACAAAGCGCGCCTGAACATTTAAATGCGCAAAGATGTTTAGGTCAATCACAGCGTGCTGGCGGCGAAGGACGTCGAGATTAATATCGACTGTGCGAGACGCCAATGTTTGGTGCTGCGAGCCAATTGAGGAATCGGGCGCCGTGTTGGTGTCGATAAAAAGCTGCGGCCCTGACTGCGCACAACCAAGAACTAAAGGTATGAGTATTGAAAACATTTTTTAAAAGACAACTTTATAGATGCCGTTACTAAACATTGCTAATCCTTGGTCGTAGGCCTGTAACCAGACTTGCGCGCCAGCCGCGCCAGCCGGAACTGAGGCATACCATGAAGCATCGCCGGTGCCGCTTGCTGTTAATGAGGCTATTATCTTAATTGGCAAGTCTAGTTCCGCAATACCATAAACGGTAATTGTAGGTCCGCCGCCAGCAATACTGTATAGCAGGTAAACTTGGCCATTAGCAGTGCAATCTTCAACGGACATTATTACACCCGAGCCAGCGACCAAACTAGGGACCGTAAAAGTCGGCCCGGCTGGTGGTGGTGGCGTGCCTATTCTAAAATCGGCCACTGTCGGAGCGGTGTTGTTTAACGAACGATGGTTATCTTGGGAACTGCTGCCCATAGTATTACCGTTGTACGAAACGTTAGGACCAGAGAATCGGCGAATACGCGAACCAGGTGAGTAAGCCATCACTGTGCGGTAAGAGTTATTCGACGTGCGGAAACCGAAGCTATAAGAGTAAGCTCCCGAAGAAGCATTTTGCGGATCGTGGTTGCTCCCCATGTTATGCCCCAATTCGTGACCGAAACTGTAATAGCCGGTGGCGCAACTATAGTTAGTAACGCTAAAAGCAGAGCTCGCAAACCCTGTTGAGACATTGGTCATCAAATATGCAATGCCGCAATACTGACCATTCTGACAAATCAGCGCAACGCAATCGGCATTGTATTGGTCGCGTAAAGCATGGACGTTATCCATCTTGCCGTCGTTGGTTCCTGAAAGATCAGACAGGAGTTGGCCGAAACTTGAGGGCTCGGGATAGCCCACCATCTCAGCTTTGTGCACCAACGCCAAACGCTGGGTGACCCCACTATCGCTGTATGCCGAATTTGTTTCTGAAATCGCAAGATTTATTTTAGATGTCATCCCCGACGATCCGCCCACCGCATTTTTGGCAGCTGTAGTGTAAGCAACAAGAACATCAATGTCAGGGTTACCGGCAAAATTACTATTGCTCGATTGCTGCGCCGCCGATTTCACTGCGTGCGAAGCATCGGTGCCGCAACTTGCAACTAAGTCTTGATTCTCTAACTTCACCCGGTGCACGCCATTGCCGGCATATTCGACCTGCAACAACACGTCGTCGTAACGAACAGTTCCCATCACTACACCGTTGCTCACGGAAAAATCTGCGGATGAGTCGGCGTGCCCGACTACTGTGCCGCGCCACACGTATCCATCTGTGTACTGGTCCGTCGAAATAAACTGTGCGCTAAGAATCGTTCCGCTAAACAAATTCAGCTCGATTAATGGCACGCTACCATCAAGTAACGCGGTATTAACATCTACAATTCGGTGCCGAGTAGATGTTGTCGTTGAGCCAACGCCCGGTGCTGCTGCGACATTTGTATCAACAAAAAGCGGTGGCTCCGACTGGCCCGTAACAAGAAAAAGGGTGGCTAAGAGATGTAGCATGCCCTCGAGTTTATCACCTAAATACTCAGATTGTCCCCTAAAAAGGCGGAACTATAGGGTTTCAGCCTACGTCGCACTATAAATGCCCGTCTTTTTTCGGAAATCGGCGGTTCCATCAGATAAGTTTTAACATGCCATTAAGCAATAATTACTTCGAAGACACCAAGTACTGTCCTTGCTGTTGCGAATATGTTCTCTATCTTAAGAGCCCTAAAGCCAGCTATTGTGCTGACTGTGGGGAGAAAGTGAGTTTGTTTAGCGCTGCTGACAAGCACGCCTTCGAACTCTCTATTAAAAAAGAGAAACAACGTCGCATCCAAGGCCACGACAAGCGGGTTAGCTAGCTTTATTATGTAGGCAATGTTCAAGCTTTGCCTCCTATTAAGCCGCGACCTGTGCGTGTTACCGGTTGCTGATGTTTTGCATCAAGCAATTGATGGTGGTGCCGATTTGATACAGCTGCGCGAAAAAGAAATGATGCCGCGCGAGTTTTGTGAATATGCGAAACCGCTGATTGATATTTGTAAATCGAGAAATATAAAAGTCGTCGTGAACGATTCCGTCGAATGCTCCATGGCCTTAAATGCAGATGGCGTCCACCTTGGGCAAAATGATATGCCGGTAGAGCTAGCCCGAAAGTTATTAGGGCCGGATAAATTAATTGGGGTGTCAACACATTCTGTTGAACAAGCCGAAGATGCCGTCTCCGCTGGCGCCGATTACATCGGATTTGGCCCTATCTTCCCGACGCCGACTAAGGGCTATCTCAAAGGCTTGGGCCCTGAGCAGTTGATCATGGTACGCGCCGGCTGTGCGTTACCCGTATTGGCAATTGGTGGCATCAATACCGAAAACGCTTGCATGTTGCCTCGATTCTCTGGGGTAGCTATCAGCTCAGCAGTATGTGCGGCATTAGAGCCAAGAAATATTTGCCTATTATTGGGCCAATCTCACGTATAGTGGTTTCATGAGACTCAACATAGCCCACCTTACTCTGCCCGCCATTCTGATGGTTGGCGCTGTAGCCGATGCCCAAGTTGTAGAAGTTGGTGACGTCCCGACGTATAGCTTCGAACAAGCCTATAACACTATGGGCTCATCAAAAGCCAGCGACTTTCTCGGTAAGCCGATTTTGGTCGACTTTTGGGGTACCCGCTGAGGTGGCTGCATTTCGTCGTCCGTGCCGGCGGCTGTTAAGCTACAAAAAGAATTTGGCGAACGCATTCAGGTTATCTTAGTTGAGTCTCAAGGTACCGGCTATGAGAAGTCGGTCGGATTCGCGCTCAAGGCCGGCTGGCTAGGCAATGGTGCCATTTGGACATCGCAGCGTCCGTTCTCGACAGGTTCTGGTGGACTCCCGAGCTTTGCCCTGCTTGATGGGTCAGGTAAAGTTATATTAAAGGGCTCCTCTAACTCTATGCATGGCCAAATTGTCGATGAAATCGAGCGCATGGTCGGCAAGCCCGATTATGGCGATATGCCAAAATCTGTACAAAAGGTTTACAAAGAATTGAATAAGGGCAAAATAGCTAGTGCTTACTCGATGGCAGAAAAAGTAATCGCCAAGCCAGGCAGCAAAGACACCTCAATCGTTTTGGCGGCGGCAGAAGCTTCATTAGTTGCAGTGCAAGGTCGCTTTGATAGTCAAGTATCAAGCATTAATTGGCTGGCCGAAAGCGGCTACCCGATTCGCGCCTTAGAGGCAGCGAAAGATTTATCAAAGAATGTGGCGAAGAATGACGACATGAAAATGTCCGCAGATACTTTAATCGAAATGCTTGAGGGTGATGAGTTTAAAGAGCAAATGAAGTGGGACAAATCATTGACCAAGCTCGAGATGGCTATGTACGAGAACAAAGAAGGTGACCCTCGTTCTATAAAAAAAATAGAAGCGCTTAAGGATGAAGCTGCGGGCAGCCCAGTGGGCACTCGCGCCGAAGGCTTGGCTTATATCGCTAAGTTCGCACAATAATTTTTTACTGTATTGATTTTAAAGCTATTCTTTTATGTTTTAGATTTATTTTATAAGCGAACTAGGCTGGGAGAACCTGTGCCTAAAGATTGTCCCCTATTATTGGTAGCAAATCATCCAAACGGCCTGGTTGATCCAATATTAATAGCGGGAATCTCAGGCAGGCCCATAAAAATGCTTGCTAAAGAGCCTATCTTTCGAATGCCTATCATTGGCTGGCTAACAAAAAAAAGCGGGGGGCTCCCAGTTTATCGGAAACAAGATGGCCATGATACCGGCGCAAACAATAGGACTTTTGACGCGGTATACGCAGAACTTGCTAGGGGTGGCGCTGTATTAATTTTCCCCGAAGGCCTTTCTCACAATCTCCCAAATCTACAAAAATTAAAAACCGGTGCGGCGAGGATGGCGCTAGGGGCTGAAGCTTTGGCTGGCATCCCAATGGGCACCAAGATTGTGCCTGTTGGTATTGTTTATCGCAACAAAGCTAGTTTTCGGAGTAGCCTAGCTATTGAGGTCGGCGAAGCTATTGAGGTCGAGCCATTTGCGGAGTCATGGAAGCAAGACGAAAGAGAGGCCGCAAATGAACTTACAAAAAAAATAGAAGCCGGATTAAAAAAAGTAACGTTAGAGCTAGAGGAATGGGAAGATTTGCCTTTATTGCAGATCGCTGAGGACTTATTGCAAAGCGGCAATAAAACTAATGAGTCCAAGCATCGAGTGCAGCGACTACGAGAATTGGCAAACATAGGACAAAAAAAATCCAAAGAGAGCCCCGAACAAATAAAAAGCCTACGCCGACGATTAACAGAATTTAAAAACAGAATTGAAAGGCTTGGATTGTCTGTTAGGGATTTAGACGCAAGGTATTCAGTTAAAAACGTCTCCTTATTCTTGGCTATAAATATATCTGCAATTACTATTGGCCTCCCAATAGCCCTAACAGGCGCCCTGTTCTGGATAATACCATGGGGCATTAGCAAATTTGTTATTAAACTGGTCGCTGCGAATGAAGACGTCGTGGCTACAGCAAAATTTTTTGCTGGGTTCTTGTTCTTCCCCCCTTGGGTTATAGTCGTTCATAATATATACCCTTTATCATTAATAACTATTTTAGGGTTATTTATATGTGGAATATATGCAAGACATTTTTGGGCGAGGCGTAATAAAGCTTTCCGAGAAATAAAAGTATTCCTACTTTTTTTATCTAGAGCGAGATTAAGGCTGCTTCTAAAACAAGAGCGTGACGACTTAATCCATCTTTTAAAAAGCTAGGCCGCTTAACGCTTAGCGTGAGAGTCGACAACGCTAGCAACGCAGCTTGTCAACTTTTTGCCCATCTCTAAATGCAAGAATTCATTTGGCCCATGCGCGTTTGAGGATGGCCCCAATACGCCAGTTATCAGGAACTGCGCTGCTGGAAACTTATCGCCAAGCATACCCATGAACGGGATGGACCCACCTTCTCCCATGTAGGCCGCCTTGTTGCCAAAGAATTTTGTCGAGGCCACGTCTACTGCAGATTCAAGCCAATCGGCCAACTCAGGCGCATTCCAGCCATTT
>CAXGOF010000100.1:0-6393 GCA_964011335.1 uncultured bacterium | reverse complement strand
CTGCTGCTGCGCGACGTGGTACGCGTGTTGCCTTGGTAAATTTGACGGCCGATTCCATAGGTCGGATGTCGTGCAATCCAGCAATCGGGGGAATTGGCAAGGGTCAATTGGCCCGCGAAATAGATGCCCTCGGTGGTCTGATGGGGCGCATTGCCGATCACGCAGGTATCCAATTTCGCATGCTCAACACATCAAAGGGTCGAGCTGTACAATCTCCGCGTGCGCAGTGTGATCGCGATGCATACGAAAACTACGCACAGCAACTAATTTCTGAGATTGAGAACATTACTGTTGTCGCAGGAGAGGTCAGTGACATCGAGTTTAATGAACGGCGTCAAGTAACTGCTGTCATTCTCAGTGGGCAGCAACGACTCACTTGCCAAGCAGCAATACTTACTACAGGCACTTTCTTGGAAGGCGTATTACACCAAGGTCTAGAAAACGTCGAGGGCGGGCGTGTTGACGAGGGCGCAAGCCATCCTCTCGGAAAGACTTTACGCTTACTTGGCGTGCCCGTCGCACGACTGAAAACGGGCACGCCACCGCGCATTGCCTTAGACTCGGTTGACTTGTCCGTTTGCGATGAGCAACCCGGCGATGATGTGCCATCACCGTTTTCTTTTTTGACCAGAGATTTGTCTGAACGAGAACAGATAAACTGTTGGTTGACTAAAACGACTGCGCGTACTCAAGAAATTGTGCGCGACAATCTCGACAAAACTGCGATGTATGCAGGGCGTCTCGAAGGTAAAGGACCACGTTATTGTCCTTCGATTGAAGACAAGGTAGTGCGATTCGCTGACCGTGATGCACACACAATTTTTCTAGAGCCAGAAGCTGTCGGCTCTAATATTTTATACGCTAATGGCATTAGCACTTCGCTGCCAGCTGAGATCCAGCTCGAGTTTGTTCGCACTTGCGTCGGGCTTGAAAAGGCAGAGATATTGCAAGCCGGTTATGCTGTGGAGTACACACATGTTGCGCCACGCAGCTTGTTGCCCACTCTCGAATACCGCGACGCTAGTGGCCTTTATTTCGCCGGTCAAATTTGTGGTACGTCAGGTTACGAGGAAGCAGCTGCGCAGGGTCTAATCGCTGGGTTGAACGCAGCTTTGGCTATTCAGCAGCAACCGGCTTTCGTCTTGCAGCGGCATCAGGCTTACATCGGCGTATTGATTGATGACTTAGTAGTTAGTGATCCAAGCGAGCCTTATCGTATGTTTACTTCACGCGCTGAACATCGCTTGTTATTGCGCCAAGATAATGCGGACTTGCGCTTAACACCATTGGCTCAGAAATTAGGCCTTAGTTGCGAAGCGCGGGATCAAATCTTCGCCAAGCGCCAGCATGATTTAGCTGTGGCGCGCGCGGCGTTAATGAGTAAGCCATATCCGTTGAAAGTTGCGAATAGTGGTGCGCGTGCATTATTGGATATGTGCAAGCAACCTAAGTTTATTGGCTGGCCGGCAATATTTGAACAGCACCCTGATTTGCTAGATCTCGACGTCGCCTTAACGGATTGGCAGACGATTGAATCCGATGTGTTGTATGCCGGATATGCCATGCGACAGCAAGCCTGGGTTAAGCGCGGTGCCGAACGCGAGTCTATGCAAATCCCAGAAGATTTTGATTATTCGACGGCGCAGGGTTTGCGCTCTGAGGCTCGGTCATGCTTGCCTGAAAGCAGGCCAACCACGATGGGACAGGCTAGCAGGATGCCAGGAGTCACCCCAGCCGATTTAGCAATCTTAGAGATTGCTTTAGTGCGTTGGCAACGAGCCCGTAAGGATTTCGCAGATGTCTAAGTAGCGTTGGCGCGTCTGCAAGATGATGCCTTCCGGAATGTTCGGCCCCGGAGCTTGGCGATCCCAATCCGTGAGCGAGCGCAAGTAAGCGCGCACAATTTCTTTGTCGAAACTAGGAGGCTCCTGCCCTTCGACAACATTGTCGGCTGGCCAGTAACGCGAAGAATCCGGCGTCATGACTTCATCGATAAGAACTAGTTCGCCGTTGAGGCGGCCAAATTCAAACTTGGTGTCGGCAAGAATAATTCCTTTGGATGCAGCAGCGTCGCTGGCTTCGCCAAATATTTTCAGCGCCAGGGCGTGAATATTTGCAGCTTCTTTAGCGTCGCCAATCAGTTCAATCGCTTGTTCCCAGGTAATAGGTTCGTCAACCTCGGCCTTAGTAGTAGGCGTGTGGACGACCTTAGGCAGCTTGGATGAATTCTGTAATCCGCTTGGTATTTCGACATCCCAAAGTTTACCTGTGGCTTGGTACTCTCGGAAACCTGATCCAGCCAAATGAGCGCGTAGCACGACTTCGACATTAACGCGATCGGCTTCGTGAGTATAGGTTAATCTACCAGAGAGTTTTTCGTGAAACTCTTGTGGAAGATCAGGGACTTCGCTTGGCTCACAAGTGATACGTGCGGCTGGCATCCAGTCTTTGAATTTCTCAAGCCAGAACTCTGTAATATGAGTAAGGATACGACCGCGATCAGGGATAGTTTGTTCCATCACCACGTCGAAAGCGCTGAGGCGGTCGGTGGCTATCATCAGCATTTTGTTCGGATGGTTGGGGTGACGGTAAAGATCGCGGACCTTGCCGATGTAGAACAAGTCCCAGCCAGGGATTTCGAGACCACCTTTGTATCCAGCCATGTGAGAAGTAGAAGAATCACTTTGCATGAGAATATATTAGCGTAGCCTCTTAGAATATATCTATGGCAAATCCTGCTGTTCTGCTACCGAGCTGTAAATCGACCACCCAGCGTGCTTTGATTTGTGCAGCATTGGGTAGTGGTGAGGTGGTATTGCAGAATGTGTCTATCGCCGATGACTGCCGAGACCTGCGACGCTGTTTGCAGGCCTTAGGAGTGTCGATGACTTCATTGGAGCGAGCTGGCGACTGGCTCATTCGTGGCTGTAACGGCAACATACCGCAAAAAGAAGCCGTACTCGACTGCGGTGCCGGCGGAACGACCTTCCGATTCTTGTGGGCGTTATGTGCTACCCAAGGTGGTGACTATCAGTTTCATGTAGATGAGCAATTGAAGCGGCGCCCGCACGATGACTTATTTAAAGCCACTTCGCAGCTCAATGTTCGAATGGAATCCACTGATGAGGGGTGGCGTCTCGATAGTCGTGACTGGCAACCGCGTGATATAATCGTGCAATCCGAGGTGAGCAGTCAGTTCGTTTCTGCATTTACTTTGGCCCAATTTAATGGCGCCACTTTTCTTGTCACGGCCGTGCCGGAGAAACCACGGCCTTACTTTGAATTAACAGAAAGGGTCGTTGCGCAATTTGCGGAGCTGCCGGGGCGTTACTCGATACCAGCAGATTTTTCGGCAGCAATGTATTTCGCTGGACGGGCGCTTGTTGAAAAATCGGCGGTTTATTTCGCAAGCGACATTTGCCTTGATCACCCAGAAAAATACGCTTACCGTTTTCTGCAAAAGCATTTTGGATTGCGATGGGCTAATAGCTCTTTCGTGGTTGATAGAGTGAACACTGTTGATGATGCTTTGCCACTTAGTTACGATGTCGCGTTAGCGCCCGATGCCAGTTTGCTGGTTGCTGTGGTGTGTCGCATTCTTGCGCAAAATGTTGATTTCGTTAACAGCGAATTACTGCAGCATAAAGAAAGCGACCGTCAACGTGCTTTACATCATTTGCAGCATGCGGTCGACGAGATAGACACACTCGACGATCACCGCATAGCTATGGCGGCCGCTGTCTTACAATTAGCGGTCCCCGGGTTGCGGATTAATGGTCGCAACTGTGTAAGTAAATCTTTTCCTGACTTTTTCAAACAATGGTCCCAGTTCGCATAGTATTGTCCGCTTGCTACCTGATGGTAGCCTGTTCAGGGCCGCCGCCTCCTCAGTTGCCTCTGGGCGTGGGCCAAGACCTGCGCAATCAATTTGTTGTTGACGCAGACGAATACTTGGCTCAAGCGCTAGCAGCTGATGCCGCCCTAGACTATGCCTTGTGTCTCGATAATCTCCAGAGATTTGCTCTAGCTGAACCGGAACGATGTGATGCGAGCTTTTGGCAGTGGCAAGCGCGTGTCGCAGAAAAAACAAACAACGCTCAAGCGGGTTTGGACGCACTGCTTAAATGGTTGACCTTTACGCCTAACGATGTGTGGTTGCGTATCGATATCGCTGACAGTTATAGTCGCTTGCAGCGTCTCGAAGATGGTTTGCACGTGCTTGCTTACGCTGTTGAAGATATTGACGACCAAAAAAATCTAAATGATGCGCGAGTTTTCTTGCTTGAGCATAGTGGGTTTCCTAAACGTGCGGCTGAGTTGTGTATGGATTTGGCTGAGCAAGGCGACCTCCAACAAGCGAAATTATATTATCAGAAAGCGTCTATGCTATACGAGGAAGCGGGTGATTTGGCGCTCGCCACCGAAGCGATATCGAAGGCCTTGTCGGATGAAGAATTGTCAGCGCTGAACGCTGATGAATTGTTGCGTTTACGCTCATTTGAATTGGGAGAACCGCAAAATGTTTCTGATGCGCGTAAATTATTGTACATGCATAGCGATGGAAAGTTCAGGTTGATTGGCATTCGCTACATGATGCGTGGTTTTTACGAGGGTGATTTGCAGGATTATCTTTTCGCGCTTGAAGACGAAGATATCGATGTGCTGGAAATAGCTATCAGCCAGGTTGCTATTCGAGGTTCGGCTGCCGAGTTGCTGCTCTTACAAAAATTTCTGGCGCATCCACAGCGCAAAATACGCTTGGCTGCCATCCGCGCTTACGAAAGCCTTGGCACCGCCAGCGATGCCGCAGTTATTTTGCCGCTAGTGGATGTTGACGATCGCGAACAGTTTCGTGCATGGCGTTTATGCCTTGAAAGAATGACAAATTACTCGATTGGCGTTGAAATCGACCCAGATTATGACACTAGATTATCGATTGTGAGGCTCTGGCAAGAGTATCTTAGTAAGCAATGATTCTTTGTTCTAACTTCTTGGCATTAGCTGCCTGCGCGCTTGCATCACAATCTGAGTTGCCAGAGCTTCCTGGTGTTCTTAAAACCATCACCGCCGACGATTGTTACGAGAAAGTAAATGTGTTGGCCGACCCTAAAATGATGGGGAGAGGCACTCTAAGCGCAGGATTTGATTTAGCCGCCGAATACGTAGAGGGGCAACTGCTCGAATATGGCTTGGTCCCTCCTTCCGAAACAGGCTTCCGTATCCCGGTTACCCTGAATTGTTTGGTTGCCGCTGAGGATTGCTTGCTTGCTTTTCCGCCTGACCTCTCCGGTGTCGGTGAATCGGATGGCGAGCCTTTGGAGGGCGAAGGTCCGCAGGTATTTGACCAATTCGCGGCTGTTGTCGGTAGCATGGAAGCATCTGTTTCTGCGCCAGCGGTATTTGTAGGCTATGCGATTGATTCGCGTAACGATAGGTGGCGCGACCTTAATCCATCAAAGGTAAAAGGGAAAATTGTGTTTGCCTTTTCGCGTGAGCCGCATCCAGACGATGCAAAAAATAAAAAATTCGACGGCGCCGATGCTACTCGACATTCGCAGTTGGCAATTAAGGCGCGCGCTGTCGCTAAGGCTGGCGGAGTTGGCTTGGTTATCGTGCCTGATCCGCTATTGGTTCCTGACTCGAGCTTGGTATTGCCAAATACTACGCCACAGGTAAACCCATCGGGCACCGAGGCACTCAGATTCCACCAACGTTCTAATTTCCCCAAGATACCCGTAATGACAGCATCGCGTGATTTTGCTTCCGCGGTGTTCGGCACGGACATTGATAAGTATTTTGATAAGATAGAAAAAAAGCGCCGACCTTCATTGCTGGAAGCCGACAAGGAGCAGCCGATAGTTATGAATGTTTCTTTCGAGAACAAAAATGTGGACACTTACAATCTTGCAGCTTTTATTAAAGGCGATGGCAGTAGCGACGAAATTATTGTTTTAGGCGCGCACCTCGATCATGTCGGCCTTGACCCGAACGCCGACCTTATGACCATGACTTTGCGGCCTGGCGCGGACGACAATGCTTCCGGGTCGGCTGCATTACTTGAAGTTGCTCAAGCTTTGGCTCCACATAAGCCTAAGCACGATATCCTCTTCTTGTGGTTTACCGGAGAGGAATTAGGATTGCTTGGCTCGCGCGAATACTGCAAAACTCCACTCGTGCCGCACGAACAAACTATCGCAATGTTTAACATGGATATGGTGGGTAGAGGCGACACCAAAAAACTCAATATCGGCGGTTTGTGGTCGCGGCCACGATGGGCCGATTTTGTCGAAGCTCAACATAAGCGCATTAAAAGTAAATTGAAAATGGACAACGAGCAGGGTCGCGATTTGTATGCTCGTTCTGACCAATATAGTTTTCATACGCAAGATGTCG